>JAXIOF010000040.1 GCA_034190545.1 Candidatus Afararchaeum irisae
TCACGGTGAGAGACATCTCTACCAAAAAAGGGATAACTCCTGCTATCCGAATACAATCTTCGATTCACGAGACCACTCATAGGAGGAGTTCGTATTCACGTTCTTTTGTCCTTCAGTATCAGGCTCTCAGGGTCGAGTCTGTAATAAGACTCCCAGACAGGAGCGAGACTCACGACACGTGTCTCTCCGAAGACTGACTCGGCGTGTTCGTGGTGGTGTCCCACGAGACACAGTTGGGGCTCGACCGACCGCAGAATCTCGTCTATCGGAGTTTTCCCGACGTCGTAGCCGTTTTTCTCTAAAAGACCGTGGGGAGCCTCGTGTGCTAAGAAGAGGTCGACGTCTTCGAGACGTTTCGCCGCCTCGACCTCCCCTCTCGTGAAATGGCGTCTGTCGTCGCCCTCGAGTTCTTGTCTCTCTGAGTCGTACTTCGTGGGGGCGTAGTTGCCCGAGAGACCCGCGATCCTCAGACCCTCGACCTCGACAGTCTGTCTCTGGCTCACGAGACACAGATTATCGATCTCCTCGCCACGTCTCAGTAACTCTATGACGTCGAACTCCTCGTTGTTTCCGGCTATAAAATAAGTGTCGTACGGCAGGTCGTAGTAGAGTAGGTCGCCGACCTGTAGAGCGACACCGTCGTCGGCTTCGGCGTATGCGTCTAAGAGAGCGCGCCTCTTCTCGGGATCGTCGGCGTGTGCGTCGCCTAAGACTAGCAACCTACTGCACCCTCTCGCCGGGCTCTGCGTCGCCGACCGTCGTGAGTAGGTCAGCCTCGTCGCCCGCCGCTAAGAGCATACCCTGACTCTCGTGTCCGAATATCTCGGTGGGTTCGAGGTTGGCGACGACGATTATCCTCTGACCCTCTAAGTCGTCGACATCGTGAAGCTGTTTGACTCCGGCTACTAACTGTCTCTCCTCGACCCCTATGTCGACCTGAAGCTTCACGAGCTTATCGGAGTCCTCTATCGGATCGGCGGAGAGTATCTCTCCGACACGTAGGTCGAGGCTCTTGAAGTCGTCGAAGCTCACGGTCTCGTCGGAGACTGGTTCGAGTTCGACGGCTTCGTCGCCTTCCTTGTCTCCCTCTTCGTCTCCTATCCTCTCGTCTAGCCTCGACTTGAGCTCGTCGACCTTGTCGTCGCTCACCTTCTCGAATAGCTGGCGCGGCTCGTCTATCCCGCCCGAGACTGGTTCGAGTGCGCGGTCGAACTCGGCGTCGTGGACGTCGCCTTCCTCTCTGAGCTGATCCCAGATCTCCTCGGAGGAAGACGGCATCACGGGCTCGATAAAGAGGGCAAGTGCCTTCGATATCTGGAGACAGTTGAAGAGAACCTCGCCCGCCTCTTCGGGGTCTTCGTCGACGAGGTGCCACGGCTCCTTCTTCTGTATGTACTCGTTTCCGAACGCAGCGAGTGCCATAGCGGCATCGACCGACTCCTTGAGGTCGTAGTCGTCTATGGCGTCCTCGAAACGGTCACGGACGTCCTCGATAGCCTCACGTACCTCGTCGTCTATCTCTCCGTCGGGAGCCTCGTCGAAATGGTCGTTCGTGAGTAGGAGTGACCTGTAGACGAAGTTGCCGAGTATACCGACTAACTCGTTGTTGACCCTCTCCTGGAAGAGATCCCACGAGAAGTTGA
The DNA here is from genome assembly GCA_034190545.1 of Candidatus Afararchaeum irisae. NCBI lineage: Archaea > Methanobacteriati > Methanobacteriota > Halobacteria > Halorutilales > Halorutilaceae > Afararchaeum (SeqCode) > Afararchaeum irisae (SeqCode). Next base: position 1,644 of record JAXIOF010000040.1, read on the forward strand.
GGTCGTTCTCGAATCCCGTGTACGAGACGATGTAGTAACGTATGAGGTCGGGGTCGAATCCCTCGTCGAGGTAGTCGTCGTCGAGCCAGACGGCGCGTCCGCGCGACGTCGAGAACGCCTTGTCGTTTATCTTGACGAGTCCCGAAGCCATGATAGCGTCGGGCTCCGAGTATCCCGCGCCGTGGAGCATCGCAGGCCAGAAGACGGTGTGGTGCTGTATTATGTCGCCGCCTATGACGTGTATTATGTCGGAGTCGTCGTCCCTCCAGTAGGTCTCCCACGCGTCTTCGTCTCCCATCTTCTTAGCCCACTCCTCTGTCGATGCGATGTACTCTATCGGAGCGTCAACCCAGACGTAGAGAACGAGGTCATCGTCTGCGGATCTCTGATCAGCAGGCTCATCAATCGAAGATTGATGACCGTCTTCGGGGAAGGGTACTCCCCAGTCCATGTCACGTGTTATACACCAGTCCTGGAGACCCTCCTCTATCCACTGCTTGGGCTGGTTCTGTGCGTTCGATGTGCCCTCTAACCGTTCTATGAATCCCGAGAGGTACTCCTTGAACTCCGAGAGCGCGAAGAAGTAGTGTTCCTGTTCGACGTACTCCGCCGGAGCTCCGCTTATCGTAGACTTCGGCTCCTCTATCTCGCCGGGTTCGAGATGGCGTCCACATTCGTCACACTCGTCTCCTCTCGCGCCCTCTTCTCCACAGTAGGGACACGTACCCTCGACGTACCTGTCGGGAAGAGTCCTGTCCTCCTCGGGGTCGTACGCCACGAGCATCGTGTCCTCGTAGACGTATCCCTCGTCGTGGAGTGTCGAGACTATCTCCTGTGTCCTGTTTATGTTGGAGTCCTGGTGGGTGTGTCCGTAGCTGTCGAACTCGACGCCTATCTCGGGGAATGTCTCCTTGAAGTACTCATGGTACCTCATCGCGAACTCCTCGGGCTCGACGCCTTCCTCCTCCGAGTTGACGACTATCGGGGTTCCGTGCATGTCGCTTCCGCCGACGAGTATGACGTCACGTCCGAGCTTCCGGAGTGAACGCGTGAGAGCGTCGCCGGGAATATAGGTTCGAAGATGTCCGAGATGCGCCTTCCCGTTGGCGTACGGAAGCGCGCATGTAACTACAGTAGGCTGATCCTGGGTCATTGGGTATGTCTATGCGGAGACGAGCCATAAAAATGTGGATTACGTCGTCTCAGACGAGTAAGAGACAGAGAGGCAGACCGAGTATCACGACTAAGAAGCCCGCGAGGAACCGTCTGTCCTCGACGAGACGGTCGTGCACGTACTCGACTCCGGCGTAGTAACTGTCGTAGAAGACGAGTATGCCGACTGTGACGACTGTCGAGACGGCGAAGAGGTAGACAATGACTGTGGTTCCCTTGGGGGAAGTGAGTGCGAGGCTAGCTACGAATGTGTCAAAGAGAGTGCTGATGTTCGCGCCGAGTATGTAGGGCACCATCTCCTTGCGTTTGACGTAGCCTCTGTTGTAGAAGGGCACGACTATGCCTATCGAGAAGGCGACGCTCGCCGTGAGGGCTGTCGCAGTAAGACCGAAGAGTAGCCAGAGCCATCTGTTGCGGAGATGGTCGAGGTAGTTCTTCCGGAACAGATTTATGTCGATAGTCTCGGAGAGGCTGTCGAGTATCCTGAGGCTTCCAAAGAGAAGAAAGACAGCCAGCACCGCCGAGGCAAAGCCGCCGAAGGATTCGAGTGATAGACGGGTAAGATACCGAAAAGGACTCACAGAGAGACCCCCTCCCAGATACGTGTATCCCGAACTGACTCCGGTCTCGAAGACAGGGTAAAGACTGTCTTTGGCTAAGTAGCCGAGGACTGTCGCGGGGAGATACACCGAGTAAGTCAGAACGAAGCTCAGGCTTCCGAGGCTGACCGACTCTCCGAAGGGATGCTGTCTCTCAAGCAGGTAGTCTACAGAGAAAGCAGACAGAGTGCCTCGGGGTCTTCAAAAAGCAGAGCTTTTTGGGATACGGAAAATCAAAGATTTTCCTTGACTTGACCCCGAGGGTGAATGCCGTCACGATATTACACAAAATTAAGTAGTTCGAGGTATAACACACAGATAACGACCAGAAACAAACCCCTCAAAGTATGAACTAGAAGACCTCTAGTTCTTTGCTGGTCGTTCGGATAGTTTGGAAATGCGACTCCTCTCAAAACCGTCCATTGGGCGTGAGACGGGAGTTGTCGTGGGCTGGTGGAGGCCCAGACCCTCACGGACACAACTGGTGTGTTCGGGTGTTAATTCCAGCCGACCCCTTCCGGGGAAGGTCGAGGGGGATTAAATTCGCCTGCGGGTGCGGTGCAGACCCAAGACGGGGAAGCCTCGGGGCTTGACCCCGTGGTACTTCACTCCACCTATAACCATCACGACACCCGCGCCGCCGAGACGTGACCCCGCTACCATGAGGTATGCCTGTGACGGGGTCAGTAGATCCACAGAGACGAACGAGACTGCGACAGCCGCGACGACGGAGCCGTTGGCTATGAGGTAGGAGGCTATCCAGCCGAGACCCAGAGCCGAACCGTCTCCAGTCACGACCTCCTCGAGAATAGACTCTATCACGGGCGCGAGACTCTGTGTCGCGGCTCCGAGTAGCTGTACGGAGAATACGAAGAGAGCTACGGCTCCGAGACCGACTACCCAGACCGGGAGACGTCTCACGGCGAGCCTAAGAGGGTCTGGTCTCTTAATGCGTGTAGTTAAGAACCGAGATTATTATAACTACCTCTCAGAAGACCTGAACGAAACCATTATATTCAGCGTGAGGCTTTCTTAGAACAAGAATGAAACCATCAGTCTTGTGGCTCGACGAGGTCGGCAAGGAAGACCTCGACAAAGTAGGGGGCAAGGCGGCTTCGCTCGGCGAGATGCTCAAGGTCGACCTTCCCGTACCCGGAGGCTTCGTGGTGACGGCTCAGGCGTACAGGAGGTTCATACAGGAGACAGGAATAGAGGAAGAGCTCTTCGAGGCTGTCGACATAGACTCCGACGACTCCGAGGCTCTCGCAGAGGCGGAGTCGAGGGCGCGCGACCTCATACTCGGGGCGGACGTCCCCGACGACATGGAGAACGACATAAAGGAAGCCTACTCTTCTCTCGGAGACGGCGACGCATTCACCGCCGTACGTTCGTCGGCTACCGCCGAGGATCTCCCCGACGCGTCGTTCGCGGGGCAGCAGGACACCTACCTCAACATAGACGGCGGCGACGACGTCCTCGAACACGTCAGGGAGTGCTGGGCTTCTCTATTCACACAGAGGGCGATCTACTACAGGAACGAACAGGGCTTCCCACACGACAAGGTCGACATCGCCGTCGTAGTACAGGAGATGATCGACGCCGACAAGAGCGGGGTCATGTTCACCTCCCATCCCTCTACGGGAGAGCCACAAATGATAGTCGAGGCAGCATGGGGTCTCGGCGAGTCGGTCGTCAGCGGCGCGGTCTCACCCGACAAGTACAACATAGACAGGGAGACGAAGGAGGTCACCTCGGCGACCGTCTCCTCGAAACGCATAATGCATGTCAAGAACGCACAGGGAGAGACAGTCGAGGAGGAAGTCCCCGAGGAAAAACGTGACGAGAGGGTTCTGAGCGAGGACGAACTACTACAGCTTCTCGGTATAGGTGAGAACCTCGAAGACCACTACGACCAGCCACAGGACGTCGAGTGGGCTATAAAGGACGGAGAGACATACGTTCTCCAGTCACGTCCCATCACGACTATATCCGAGTCGGGCGTGACTGAGGACGACGAGACGACAGAAGCCGAGGGAGAAGCCGAGACAGTCATAGAGGGACTTGGAGTCTCACCCGGTCTCGTCAGCGGGAAAGTACGTATAGTCGAGACACTCGACGAGCTCGACAAGGTCGAGGAAAACGACATACTCGTAGCCCACCAGACGACCCCCGACATGGTTCCCGCGATGAAACGCGCGGGCGGTATAGTGACTAACGAGGGGGGTCTCACGAGCCACGCAGCGATAGTCTCACGTGAACTCGGAAGTCCCGCAGTCGTAGGAACCGGAAACGCTCTCGAAGTCCTCGAAGACGGCGACTTAATAACCATAGACGGCGAGAAGGGAACTGTCAAGAGAGGACGTGCCGAGCCCACCGAGACAGAAGCCGAGGAACGCGAGAAGACGGCTGAGAAGCCGAAACCGTCGTCCCACCAGCCTGTGACCGCGACCGAGGTCAAGGTCAACGTCTCGATACCCGAGGCGGCAGAGAGAGCCGCCGAGACGGGAGCCGACGGAGTGGGTCTCCTGAGGATGGAACATATGATACTCAACCTCGGGAAGACCCCGGGACGTTACATACGTGACAACGGAGAGCGCGCCTACATAGACCGAATAGTACAGGGCGTACAGGAAGTAGCCGATGCATTCTACCCGCGCCCCGTACGTGTCAGGACACTCGACGCGCCGAGCGACGAGTTCAGAAACCTCGAAGGCGGCGACGAGGAGCCAGTCGAACACAACCCGATGCTCGGATACCGAGGAATAAGAAGGTCACTCGACGAGCCCGACCTCTTCAACCTCGAACTCCGCGCATTCAGGAAGCTCTACGACATGGGGTACGACAACGTCGAGATAATGCTTCCCCTCGTCCACGACGCGTCACAGGTACGTGAGGCGAAGAGTCTGATGGAGAGGTCGGGTCTCGACCTCGAGGAGGCTTCTTGGGGCGTGATGGTCGAGACCCCCGCGAGCGCGCTCATAATCGACGACATCATAGACGAGGGCATCGACTTCGTGAGCTTCGGGACGAACGACCTCACACAGTACACCCTCGCGGTCGACAGAAACAACGAGAACGTCGCACGTCTCTACGACGAGATGCATCCCGCCGTCCTGTCGCTCATAGAGGACGTCATAGAGAAATGTAACGCAAACGACGTCAAGTCGAGCATCTGTGGTCAGGCGGGGAGCAAGCCCGAGATGGTCGAGTTCCTGATCGAGAACGGCGTCACGAGCGTCTCGGCTAACATAGACGCAGTTGGCGAGATACGTGACAGAACAGCGAGGGTCGAGAGACGTCTGATGCTCGACGAGGCGAGGGGCAACTAAAGCAAACAACAAAGAGGATAAATCCTTAAGATCTACTTTCTGACAGATGCAGGTCGAGAAGTTCAAATCGAAGATACACCGTGCCACGATTACAGAGACTGACCTATCGTACGAGGGGAGCATCACGGTAGGCAGAGACCTACTCGAAGCCGCGGGAATCTCCGAGTACGAGAGGGTACAGGTCGTCAACGTCACGAACGGAGAGAGGTTTGAGACCTACACCATAGAGGGAGAAGACGGCGAGATCTGTACTAACGGCGCGGCGGCACGTCTCGGAGAGGTCGGCGACACCGTCATAATAATCTCATACGGCGTCTACGCCGAGGACGAAGACCCCGATCCGACTGTCGTCAAGGTCGACGACGAAAACCGGATCGTATAAAGACTATATACTCTTCGTGTGTCAACATTTGTCACTGCGTAACGTTTTAGTAATTATACTACTTTTGTAGAACTGAGAAAGGTGGATTTAAGATGCATAAGGACGAACTCATACACTTACACTCGCTGATGGTTGAAGTCAGGAAGTATTTCGAGGAGAACGAGAACGTAGAGGGCAATCCCTTCGAGGACTACGACTCTCTCGGTACGAGCCCCGTACATATTCACAAGTCGAAGTCCGAACACAAACACGCCATCTTCGTTCTGGGTGAACAGCTCGCAGAGACCATGTCAGAGGACGTATTCTCCGAGACAGGACGTGTCGGCGCGCGAATGGAGGAGCTCGCCGAGGAGAACGCTGACTGAAACTCAGTACAGTACTGTACTTACTAATATATTCTGACTCAGTTATCAGTTTTAGAGTGACTTCTCCATCACGTAGGCGTCCTCGCCGTCTTCGTAATAACCGTCTTGCCTGCCTGTCCTCACGAATCCGAAGCTCTCGTAGAGTTCGATAGCGGGCGAGTTCGAGACACGTACCTCTAAGCTGAGTCTCTCGAACCCCTTGTCGCGGAGACGTCTCACGGCTTCGAGCATGAGAGTCCTGCCGTAACCCTCGCGCCTGTTGGACTCGTCGACACAGAAAGAGAGTACACGTGCGTCACGGCGTCCGACGGGGACAGCGAGTATATATCCGACGACGTCGTCGTCGCCGTCAGTCTCGTAGACGAGAAGACCGTCGGACGAACCACACAGACGTATAAGAAGACGTGGGTTGGGACTCTCGAAACAGTCGTGTTCGAGACGTATCAGGTCGTCTATGTCGTGGGGACGTGCGGTTCTGACAGGCACAGTCACAGCTTCGCGTCACACGTCGGACAAGGTCTCTCGAACTTCGAGTCGACCTCACGTACTGTGGGCGAGAAACTCATGACACACGTCTCGTCGTCACAGTGCTGGAGACCCAGCGTGTGTCCTATCTCGTGTACGACCTCTGTTCTGACACGGTCCTCGACTATACCTGTCTGTTTCGGCTTCTCAAGCTCACCGCCGTCCGCAGTCATTCTGAGACGGTTGGTCGAGACGACACAGCCCTTTCCGTCGAGGTAGGCGAGACCGAAGACGTAGTTCCGGCGTCTGTAGTATATGTCTACGGGAGTGAGAGCTATGTTCTTGTCTCCGTTACCCGCGGAAGTGGCTATGTCTATGAAGTCCTCGGCGTGGTACTGTTCGTGTCTCTCGTCATAGGCGTCGGGCGGTATCGAGACAGACGATCTCAGAACCACGTCAGTTCCATATATATGTTCGAGAACATCGCGCGACTCCTCCAGGAGATCCGTCTCGACGCTCCCCACGGGAACAACGTCGATTCGCATTAAGTACAGTTATATCCTAAGACGTATTAAGTCCTGCTGTTGGTTATACGTTAACAAGAACAAGAACATGAACAGATGGAAAGGATAGCCGAGTTCATAGAGTCGAAGTACACCGGAAAGGTCGTCGAGGTCGGAGTCGGAAGACAGACCGAAGTCGCCGAGTATCTCGGCTCATGTGACGGTATCGAGGTCACGGTCACCGACATAGACACCGAAGCCGGGGAGAAAGTACCCGAGAAGATCGAATTCGTCGCCGACGACGTCACAGACCCCGATATGAGAGTCTACGACGGCGCGTCGGTGATCTACTCGGTAAGACCGCCCTACGAGTTACATTCGGCACTAAAGGAGATCGCCGAGGCAGTCGGGACGGATCTCCTCGTAGTTCCGCTAGCCGACGAGACTCCGCGCCACGGCTTCGAACTCCTAAACTACGAGGGCGTAGTTATCTACCGGTACAGTTCTTAGTCGTCATCGTCCCTGACGCGGACGCCTGCGGTCTCCTCAAGCCCCTTGACTGCCGCAGCCATGTCCTCGTCTCCGTGCCCCAGTCCACGTACTGCGTTGAGTGCCTCGCGCGAGGCGGCTGTAGCGGGAAGCGGCAGACCATCGTCACCCGCGGCTTCGAGAGCGAGGCTGAGATCCTTGAAGAGTAGATCGACCGAGAATCTCGGCTCGAAGTCGTCCTGGCGTATCATATCTCCCTTAATGTCGTAGAGTGTTGAGGAGAGAGGGCTCGACTCGATTACCTCGAAGACATCGTCGGTGTCGAGACCTTTCTTCTCACCGAAGACGAGAGCCTCCGAGAACGCCTGCATCATGTCTCCTAGGAGGAGGTTTATGGTGAGTTTCATGTTGGTGCCCTGTCCGATGTCACCACAGTAGACGACGGGATCACCCATAGCCGAGAGAAGTGGACGGTACTCGTCGACTGTATCCTCGTCGCCCGATGCTAGTACTGTGAGTGTTCCCTCTTCGGCAGGTCCGACAGTTCCCGAGACGGGCGAGTCTACGAACTCGGCGCCCTCGTCTTCTATGAGGGACGCTGCCTCTATGGTCGCATCGTGTGATATGGTACTCATGTTGACGAAGACAGTCGGTTCGACTTCGGGAGCGAGAGCGCCTTCGTCGCTTCGAAGAACGTCGATGAGGGCGTCGCCGTCGGTCACCATAGTCACGACCACGTCCGAGGTCTCAGACAGTTCAGCGGGAGTTTTGGCGACCTCTACTCCCTCCTCGGCGAAAGGCTTGGTCTTGTCCCTCGTCCTGTTGTAGACACAGAGACCGTAGCCTGCGTCGCGGACGTTCCAAGCCATCGGTGCTCCCATCGACCCGAGACCTATGAATCCGACCTTCATACCTGTAAGATGGGACTGGTCTCACTTATATTAAACTAAAGTCCGAGGTCGAGAGTCGTGTTCAGAGCTAGGCTAACGAGAGCGACGAGAAGCAGACCCACAACGATACCCCAAGAGAACCCCCATCCCGCGAACTCGGCTACGGTGCCCGTGACCGCGCTTCCGGTGGCTCCGATCAGCATGTAGACTGTACGCACGAGACCAAATCCCGTGCCTCTCTCGGAGTCAGAGATGATGTCCATAGCGCGCGACTGTAAAACGCCTCCCCAGCTCATTCCCGCGCCTAAGAAGAGAATCCCGGCATAGACCGCGAGGGTGGTCTCGCCGACGACGAAGAGGAGAATACCCGTGGACATACTCACGAACGAGAAGCCGAGGAGTCTATCACGTCCGAGCGAGTCAGAGAGTCTTCCCATCACGGGAAGGAAGACGGCAGTCAGGAGAAAGACGGCTCCGAAGTAGAGACTCGCCGTCTGCTTGGTGGTGCCCATCTCCTCGACGACGAAGGTGGGGAAGAACGACGAGAAAGACTGCCACGCGAACGAGAGTGAGACGCCGAGTAGGGTCGTGTAGACGAGTCTCGGACGTGAGACTAGGCTAACCACGGTTTCGATCAGACCGGGTTTGTCGTCGGAGCCGTCTTTCTCCGTCTCCAAATCTGAGACAGGTCTGACCGTATAGACGAAGCCGACTAAGACGGGGAGGGCTACGACGCCTCCAAAGAGGAGTGCCGTCCTCCAGCCGTACCGCGCCGCGACGTAGGCTCCTACGACAGGAGCCACGACTCCGGCTAGGGGTCCTCCCGTCGAATGTACCCCGAGTGCCTGCCCGCGTTCGGACGCACCGAATATCTTCGTTAGGAGAGACGTCCCCACCGAGAAGTAGAGTCCCGCGCCAGCACCGAGGAAGAGAGCGAAGACTGCGAACGTGACGAAGCTGGGAGAGAGATACAGGACTCCGCTTCCGACTGTGACGAGGGCGAGTGAGGCGGTTATCACCCTCTTCTCGCCGACTCTGTCGGCTAGAATACCGCTCGGGAACTGTAAGAGGGCGTAGACACCCCAGATTCCGGTGAGGACTAAGCCGACCTCCGACTTCGAGACGCCGAAGTCAGCGATGATGTCGGGAACGAGGGGACTTACGACTACTCTCGCACCAAACTGGCTGAAGTTGGCGAGAACAGCGAGTCCGAGGACTACGTGTGGGTAGCTGTAGCCGAGTCTGTCGATCTTCACAGACTAAGCTGTGTCTAAGACGGCTTCTGTGTATCGGTACGTGAGAGAGAAAGAGCCGGAACGAGAACGTAAGATCGAGTTAGTCGGAGTACATTCCGACTGAGACGTTGATGTCCTGTCCCGTGACCCCCTTGCCCTTCTCACTCGCGAGGAAGACGACCATGTTGGCGACCTCCTCGTTGGTGACAAACCTCCTGAACATCGATCCCTTCGTGTATGCCTTCTTAGCCTTCTCGAACGAGATGTCACGCTCCTCTGCGCGGTTCTCTATCATACGGTCGATACGTGGCGACTTGATGGGACCCGGGCAGACGGTGTTGACGTTGATGTTCCACTGTCCGAGTTCGTCGGCTATCGAACGTCCGAAGCCTATTATTCCCGTCTTCGTCGTGGCGTAGGCACAGCGGAGGGGGTACGGCTTCTTTCCTCCCGTCGACGATATATTTATGATACGTCCGTCTTCTTTCTCCTTGAGTATCGGGACGACTTTCTTCGTACAGTAGTAGGCTCCAGTGAGGTTGATGTCGAGAATCTGTCTCCATTTCTCGGACGCGAGGTTCTCTATGTACTTCGAGGGTCCGCCTATCGCGGCGTTGTTGACGAGAATGTCGACAGTACCGTACTCGTCGAGGGTCTCGTCGACTAGGTTCTCGACTGCGTCCTCGTCAGAGACGTCGGTGGCGACCGCCATCGCGCTTCCGGGATACTCGTCGCTCTCGTTTATCTCGTCGGCGTTCTCCTGTATCTTGTCCTCGCTACGCGCCGCAAGAACCACGTCGGCACCCTCCTCAGCAAACTGGAAAGATATCTCCTTTCCGAGACCTTGGCTGCCTCCCGTGACTATTGCAACCTGATTATCTAACATCATATTTCACGATTGTCTATTACACATATATCTCTTGCGATATAACACCCCGAAAAAACCGGAAATTATTAATATTATAGCGGGATGTTGCCGTGTTTCTTGGGGGGATTCTCCTTTCTCTTCGACTCGAGGAGTTCGAGGTCGTTTATGAGACGCGGACGTGTCTTCTTGGGCTCTATGATGTCGTCTATGTAGCCGTCCTCAGCAGCCCTGTAAGGGTTGGCGAAGGTCTCCCTGTACTCGTCTATGAGCTCCTGTCTCCTCTCCTCTGTGTTCTCAGCCTCCTCAAGCTCGTCGGAGTTGAGTATATTGACCGCGCCTCTCGGTCCCATCACAGCCGCCTCGGCAGTGGGCCAGGCGTAGTTGACGTCGGCTCCGAGGTACTTCGAAGCCATCACGATGTAGGCTCCTCCGTAAGCCTTTCTCGTCATCACTGTGAGGAGAGGAACTGTCGCCTCTGCGTAGGCGTATATCAGCTTCGCGCCCCTGTTGATTATACCGTTGTGCTCCTGGTCGGTTCCGGGCATGAATCCCGGGACATCGACGAATGTCACGATGGGTATGTTGAAGGCGTCACAGAAACGCACGAAACGCGCTCCCTTCTCGCTCGCCTCTATGTCGAGTGTTCCGGCGTTGACACGTGGCTGGTTGGCGACGACTCCGACGGGTCTTCCGTCGAGACGCGCGAACCCGACGACGATGTTCTGAGCGTACGAGCCGTGAACCTCGAAGAACGATCCCTCGTCCATGACTCCCTCTATCGCGTTTGTCATGTCGTAGGGCTTCTTGGGCTCGTCGGGGACGACGTTGTTGAGAGAGTCGTCCTGTCTGTCGGGATCGTCGTCAGGTTCGACCTCGGGTGGGTCCTCCATGTTGTTGAGAGGGATGTACGAGAGAAGCTCACGTATTCCGTCAAGAACCTCCTCCTCGGTGTCGTATGCGAAATGTGCGACGCCGCTCTTCGATGTGTGAGCGTTCGCCCCACCGAGCTCCTCGAATGTGACCTGTTCTCCCGTGACTGTCTCTATGACGTCGGGTCCCGTGATGAACATATGGGACGTCTCCTTCGTCATGAAGATGAAGTCGGTGAGGGCGGGCGAGTAGACGGAGCCTCCCGCACACGGTCCCATTATCGCCGAGATCTGGGGCACGACTCCGCTCGCCTTCGTGTTACGACGGAAGAGCTGTGCGAAGCCGACGAGTGAGGTGATTCCCTCCTGTATCCTCGCACCCGCCGAGTCGTTGAGACCTATGACGGGGACGCCGTTCTCTATCGCCTTGTCCATTATCTTGTTTATCTTGTCGGCGACGACCTTGCTCACCGACCCGCCTAAGACGGTGAAGTCGTGGGCAAAGACGAAGACCTTCCTTCCGTCGACCTCGCCGTATCCGACCACGACGGCGTCTCCGGGGAACTTCTTGTCCTCCATCTCGAAGTTGGTACAGTCGTGTTCGACGAACGGGTCTATCTCGACGAAGGAGTCCTCGTCGAGGAAGTACTCTATCCTCTCGTGGGCTGTCATCTTGCCCTTGTCGTGTTGTTTCTCTATCCTCTCCTCGCCTCCTCCGAGCCTCGACTCTTCTCTCCTCTCGCGGAGTTCTTCTATCTTGTCGTCGATACTCATGTCAGTCGAAAAGAGGGCTTGAGTCACAGATAAATGTTGTCAAAAACCATGTAATGTTCTACGGAAGTGTCACGGGAACCGGCGTGAACGACAGAAGACCCAGGGCGAAGACGACGACTGCTAAAGCCGTCCTCTTCCAGCCTACTCTACCCGAGTCGTCTATGAGACGCGCGCCTCCAGCAACTGTGACGAGGAGCGAAAAGACCCCCCAGACGAACCAGACAGTACCGGGTAGTCCCCTGACGTACTCGACGTACGCCCCGAGTCCGAAGAGGACGACGGGGACGGCACGTGAGACGAAACGTGACGCGTCCCCGAGAACCGACTTGAGTATATGTCCGCCGTCAAGCTGTCCAGCGGGTATGAGGTTGAGAAAGGTCACGAACATACCCACCCAGCCGCCTATCACGACGGGATTGGGTATGACCTCGGGCTGGTCAAGAGCGGGCGATGTCGGTACGAACGACTTTATGAGGTCGTAGAGTGGCGGATAATGGAGCTGTACGGGAACCGTGTTGGTGACGGGATGGAGTGTCAGACCCACCGCAGTCACGCCGAGCGTGGCGACGAGACCGAGTAGAGGACCTGCGACTCCTATGTCGAAGAGAGCCTTACGGTCGGGGATGACTCCCTTGACACGTATCACCGCACCCATGGTTCCTATTATAGACGGGAAGGGTATGAAGTAGGGAAGTGTAGCGTCGACGCCGTGGTACCTCGACATCAGGTAATGTCCGAACTCGTGGGCTCCGAGAACAGTCATTACGCTCAGAGCGAAGGGGAGTCCGCGGAGTACGGACGCGGGGTTCTCGACCGGGTTGGCGGAGTACCAGAGGCTCCCGGCTACGAGGGTCGTGACGAAGGTGGCGAGAGCTAGAACGAGATTAGTCCACGGAAAGGAGTCGTCGGGCTCCTCGGCGATTACGACGTTCTCGCCGTACTCGGTGTCTAGTTCGAGGCTGTATCCTAGGTCTCTGAAACGCGTATAAAGAGTCTTGTAGAGCGTCTCGGTGTCGACGAGAGGATCTCCGTAGAACTTGTATCCGTCTTCGAGCTGACGTACCTCGTAGACATCGAAGACACGTCCGACTTGGGTGAGGAGGTCGTCACGGTCGGGGTCGTCCGACGGGTGAGAAACGGACGGTTGCCTCGGGTTCTGAGACGTGATCGGTGTCTCGGAGTCCATTCAGTTCAGATAGACTGCGTAGACATATAAATCTGGGTTCAGACTCGGTTCTCAGGCTGTCTGAGCGGCTTTCGGAGCCTCGTCAGTCTCCTTCTCGACCCTCCAAGTCGTCGCACCCGAGTAGCTCCATTTCTGTATAGAGAGACCCTCGTACTCCTCGGCGAGACGGAGCATGTTGGAGCCGATCTCCTTCGTCGACATGCCGAGGTCGTCGGTCATGAACTTGCTCTTGAAGAATATCTTGCCGTCTGCGACCTTCTCCTCTAGGTACGACGCTATCTTCGACTGCTTCTCGTTGAAGTCCTCAGCAGATGTTTCGGCGTCGGTTCCCGACTGAGACTGAGCTTCGGTTTCGGAGACGGTCTTGGCTGCGGACATATCTATTACCTCGTATCTCTACGTAGGAACGTAGACGTGTTAAATACCCATTAACGTTCGAAGTCCTTGAACAGACTCAAACAGTACACCCGGATTAAAGACGGCGCGAGAAAGTTTTATAAAGTTTAATCAGCGTTCTGAGGCGTTTTCGCCTCTTCGGCGACTTTCTCAACGAGGCGCGCGAGACGCGTGTAGAAGGTGTCTTCGTACTTGTCACGCGTGTCGACTGTCGGACGCGCGTTGACCTCGTTGACGACCGCGCGGTTCTGGTTCTGGAGGAGGTCGACCCCGCAGAAGTCTATCCCGAGTGACTCGGCGGCTTCCTCGGCGAGAGTCACGACTTCGTCGTCAGGGGTGACCGAGACAGCCTCAGCCCCCCTGTGTACGTTGTGTTTCCATCCCTCCGAACGTCTCTCGACCGCGCCGACGTAGTCGCCGTCTACTACCATGACCCTGTAGTCGCGCGCGTCCTCAATGTACTCCTGTAAGAGGAACGTCCTGTCGTAGACGAGTGGCGACTCGTGTATGACATCGAGGTAGTCGGTCACGCCTAAGAGGGAGTCGGTGTCTTCGACGACCGTGACACCGTTTCCGCGAGTCGACGAGTTGGGCTTGACGACCGTCTTTCCGTCTATCTCCTCGAAAGCCGCGGCGACATCGTCGTCTTCGACGGGGTTAGAGACAAACCGGGTATCGGGCACGGCTACGCCGTCACGTCTCAGACGCACGAGACAGTCGGCTTTGTTTCTCGAAGTCATAACCTCCTCGGCTCCGTTGATCCAGTCCAGCTCACCGACTGCAGTTACGACTCCGCCTTCTATGAGTCTGCTGGGATAGACGAGTCCGACGTCTGCGTCGGGAACACCGTCGGAGTCGAGTGAGTAGACACGTTCCGAGGGTTCGAAGGTCACACAGTCTATTCCGTGTTCGGAGAGACGGCGTGAGACACGTGAGTTCGACTCCGACTCGTGGGACAGGAGGAGCCTGGTATCCGTAGCCATGGATGGCTTATCTTACACGCTCGTTCAAGAAACGCGTAACGGGTTTCCCCCGCAAGCTTAATACGAGTGGGTAGAACACAATCAGTTGATGAGCAAGATCGAGATAGATATACCGGAACACCACGAGATGCAGATTACACAGCTTATAGACGAGGGAGAGTACATAGACCGACAGGAGGCGGTCGAAGACCTCATAGCCATAGGACTCCGTACTCTCAAGACGACGGGTGGCTCGGGAGCCGGAGAGGACGAGTTCGGCGAGTACGAGGACACTATGGGCGGAGAGGACGAGTACCTCTTCTAGATCTAGACACAGAGAGACTCGAAGGCAGAGGCTACGTCTTCGATGTCTTCCTGGGGACAGTAGACACCGTACTTCCACTGGTCAACGAGAGACGCACGTAGATCGCCGACGAGACGTGAGGCTTCGTCTATGGTCTTTTTGTCGCCGTCGACTAAGACAGACGCCGAAGTCTCGTCTATCTCGGGAGGCGGCGAGACGTCGAGTATTATACGTCGGGGGTCGACGCCTGCCTCACTGCCTATCTCGTCCTCGAAATCCCTAACCGACGCGCCGTCCTCGACCGAGTTGGGGAGTCTCTGATACGGCTCCCAGACGGCGCGTTTGTAGAGACGTCTCTCAACTATCCGTCTCCCGAGGTCGGCTGTCTCGGGACTCTGTCGGAGGGAGACTACGAGTTGGTGGTCGTCCATACGTCTCACGTCGTCACCCGTGAGATCCGTCGTCTCGACGAGACGCCGTGTCGCACGTTTGAGCATCGCCTTCGAGATACGCGCGACGTGGTGGCTGTAGACAGTAGGATGCATCAGAGACCGCGCTATGAGAAGTGCCTCTGCGGTCTGGACGTTGCCCTCGCCCAAGACTAGGTCGCCGTCGTGGAGTTCGAGTTCGAGTATGAGACGTGTCGAGTCTATGGTTCCGTAGGGTACGCCGGTGTGGTGGGCGTCTCTCACGAGGTAGTCCATCCTGTCGACGTCTAACTTCCCCGAGACTATCTGTCCGAGTCTTCCCTCCCCTCTGATGAGACGTGCTATCCGGTGAGGGTCGAGGTCGTGGTTCTCGAGAACCTCGGAGATATTACCTTCGAGAATACCGTCGACCTCGTCGTGTCTCTTCCCGGTGTACTCCTCGACGACGTCCTCTACTGTGTGTGAGAACGGGGTGTGTCCGACGTCGTGGAGTAGAGAAGCCGCACTTATCGCCTCGGCATCTCTACCGTCGACTCCTAAGCTTTTCATCGCCTTCTTGGCGAGATGGTAGACACCCAGAGAGTGTTCGAAACGCGTGTGGTTCGCACTCGGGTAGACGAGGTACGCAGTTCCCAACTGACGTATATGTCGGAGACGCTGCATCTCCGGGGTGTCGAGGAGGTCGAGAGCTACGTCTTCGACCTGTATGTGGTCGTGGACGGCGTCCTTTACTGTCTTAGTCTTAGTATCTGACATCTCCTGTCTCGTTGTCTCGTTCTACCGGGAGTCAGGCTTGGATCTTATGAGAGACTCTATACTCTCCTTGTCAAAAGCCTCCTCATCGAGGTGCTCCTCTACGTCTGCACCCTTTCCGTACCTGTATCCGAGGTCGAATATGAACTGTGCCGTCTCACGGCTGTCGCAGGCGAGACACGCGATCTTGAGAAGACGGTCGGTCCTCATGGTGGAGGAGTCAGCGTGTACCTTGAGACTGTCCGAAGACTCTATACTGTCACCGTCAGTCTCAAACCTGATATCAGATCCCTCGTACGAGGACTCAACCCTCTCGACCAGACTGCGTGCCTCGTCGGCGTCAAATATATGCACCTCGGCTATCTCCTGCATGGGACGGAGTATAGTCGTGATAACACATAAAACCCTACCCGACACAACACGGCACGACACAGCCGCTTCGTCGGGGTTATTCGGACTTGGACTCAGATTCGGACTCAGATTCGGATTCGGTTCCGAGTAAGCCGCGTGCCGCAGCCCTGTCGACAGTTCCCGACTCGGTTCGTGGTATCTCGTCCACGAAGGCTACAGTACGTGGGCATTTGTAGCCCGCTAGTCTCTCGCGGCAGTATCCCCTTACGTCGACCTCATCCCCGTCGACGGGCACTACGAGCGCACAGATCCTCTCCCCCCACTCCTCATCGTCAACACCGATGACTCCGGCGTCTTCGAGACGAGGATGTTCGAGGAGAATTTCTGTGACCTCGTTGGGATTTACGTTCTCTCCTCCCGTGATTATGACGTCGTCCTTCCTTCCGACGACGTAGAGACGCCCCGTCTCGTCTCTGTACCCGAGGTCTCCCGTCTTTAATCCGTACTCACAGAACGCCTCACTCGTCTCATCAGGGAGTCGGTAGTAGCCGTCGGTCACCGTGGAGCCCGATACGACAATCTCACCTGTCTCGCCCGTCTTGACGGGCTCACCGTCGTCACCGAGTATACTCACGCGTGTCGAGACGAGAGGCTGTCCGACACCCGGAGTCTCAGCCTCATCCTCGGTCTCGAAGACAGAGCCCGGGGACACCGTCGAGATCTGTGAAGCCGTCTCAGTCATGCCGTAAGTCGGACAGACACGAACCCCGGCTTCACGTGACTCTCTCAGGAGATCCTCCGAAGCGGGCGCGCCTCCCAGGAGAACGTACCTCAGGCTGTCGAGTTGGGTGTCTATCCCCGTGTCGAGTATACGTCTGAGAGTCGTAGGTACGAGTGAGACCTGTGTTACGCCGTACTCGGCGATATTTTCGACAGTCTCCTCGGCGTCGAAGCCCTCCTGTACGACCGCCGCGGTGCCGTGGAGAGCCGCACGGAAGACGTGTGAGAGACCACCCATGTGGTACATAGGGAGACAGACCAGACGTCTGTCGTCGGGGAGATGTCCGAGACGGAAAGCCGACGCCGTCGCACTCGTCAAGAAGTTACCGTAGCTCAGACAGACGGGCTTGGGATCTCCCGTGGTTCCCGACGTAAAAGGGATACACGCCGTTTCCGAGGCGTCGCGGGACAGACGTACCGGGGTGGGATCGGATACGGCTTCGAGACGGGTTACGGAGTCGGAGTCGGAGTCGGTATTAGGCTCGTCGACAGTAGCCAGACTGACGTCTGGGTCGGTCTCGACCGTGTCCTCGGTCTCAGAGTCACAGACGACAGCCGAGACGTCGGCGGCTTCGACTCTGTCTGACACCTCAGAGGACGTAAGACGTGCGTTTATGGGAACCAGAGTCGCGTTGAGACGCATCGATGCATGGACGAGAGAGACATACTCGACGCGTGTCTCCATGACTACGCCGAGATGGTCGTCCTCGTCGACCCCGAGGCGTCTCAGACTCCGGCTCAAGCCGTCAACCCGTCTGTCGAGTTCGGCGTAGCTCATCCTGTCGTCGGTCTCTGCATCTATGACCGCCGTCTTATCGGGCGTCGCCTCAGCGCGGTGGGCGAGTGGGTCGTAGAAACTACCAGACACCGTCCACCTCCGAGTTTCCGGAGCCGTCGGATAGACGTATGAAGCCGTTCTCTACTAAGCCGTCTCCGAGATCTTCTGCGAGCATATCCCCGGTGCCGAGACCACACGCAGTCTCGACACGTAGACTCGCCGCGAGATGTGCGCCCGCCGAACGTCCGACGACTGTCTCGATGAGGTTCGAGACGACAGGAACGACTCGGTTTTGGCGAGCCATCTCGCCGACCTCGTGGGCTTTCTCGACGCCACCGAAACTCATCGGCTTGAGAACGACATAGTCGGCGGCTTCCTCCTCGACGACCTCGCTGACCGAGTGGTCTATGAGGCTTTCGTCGACGCCTATGTCGAGGTCAGTAGAACGTCTGAGCCTCGAATGTCCCTCTAGGTCGTCGGCTTCGAGAGGCTGTTCGAGGTACTCGAACGAGCCGAGGTCGGAGACGCCGTAAGCAAACTCCGACGCCTCGTCGTAGCTCCAGCCTCCGTTAGCGTCGGCGCGTATCTTGACGTCGTACTCGTCGTCTATGGCGCGTACGCGTTCGACGTCTTCGTCGAGGTCTCTCGATCCGACCTTTATTTTGACAGTCGGATATCCGTCGTCAACGTATTCCCCGACACTCCGAAGAGTCTCGTCAACGTCTGCGTCTCCGACCGTGGCGTTGAGTCGTACAGTCCTCCGTATGTCGTCGTTGGAGTCGCCGAGGTACTCATAGAGAGGGACGCCACGCCTCTTCGCCCTCAGGTCTGCGAGTGCCAGAGAAATGCCGTACCTTGCGGATGGAGTCTCGTGTGACGGAAGGGATTCCCGAAGGTCGTCGGTGTCTGTCGAACCGAGACTTTCGAGGGATCTGTAGACCGCGTTCTCCGCCTCGTCGTGGGTCTCAGTCCACGGTGGCAGGGGAGTCGCCTCTCCGTATCCCGTGTATTCGCCGTCGGTGAGTCGTATCAGGAAGCCGTCGCGTGACTCTATCTCACCCCTTGCGGTTGAGAGCGGCTTCTTGAGGTCGAGCGAGAAACACGCGTACTCGGCTTCGAGGGAAGTCAAGATACCACCATCCCTGCTGCGAACAGAGCCGAGTAGACTGCGAGTAGCTTTCCTGTGCCTTCGAGGGCAGGGTTGAGACCGTCCTCGTTCGACTCGGTCGCTACGGTCGTGAGGAGGCTGATCGCGTAGGGGACTGTGAGGAAAGGAAGTAGGACGAACGCGCCGAAGTCGGGACGGGTGAATAGGTAGAGCGGGACAGCATACGACAGAGCTACGAGTAGACCGTACTCGAACCGGCTCGCTGTGTAGCCGATCAGGACAGCGAGAGTCTTCTTTCCGGCTTGGGCGTCGGTTTCGAGGTCACGTATGTTGTTGACGACGAGTATCCCCGTCTCGAATCCCGCGACACCGAGGCTCGCCACGACAGCCTCGGATGTGAGAGTCCCGGGTGGCGGCACTACAGTAGAGAGAGCGACACCGACCGCCGACGCTGCCTGTACGTAGTAGGTTCCCGTGACCCCTACGACACCGAAGAAGACGAAGACGAAGAGGTCGCCGAGTCCGTGGTAGCCGATAGGATACGGACCCCCTGTGTAGATTATACCGCTGATTATGCTGAGGACTCCGACGGCGAGTATCACGGCTCCTCCGACCTTCACGAGATAGAGTCCTACCACGAATGCGAGTCCGAAGGTGAGAGCGGTTCCTCTCTTTACTGTCTCGGGAGGTATGAGACCCTGCTGTGTCACTCGGGTGTATCCCTCCGACTCGTCGGTGTCGGCTCCCTTGACGGCGTCGTAGTAGTCGTTGGCGAAGTTGGCACCTATCTGTATCAGGAGCGCGGAGACGAGAGCGACGAGTGCGGCGAGTGGGTCGAAGACTCCGTCGTGTAGGGCGAGACCTGTTCCGACAACTACGGGGGCGACCCCCGCGGGAAAAGTGTGGGGACGTGCGGCTATGACCCAGGCACGGACGCGTGAGACGTCTTTCGGGTTCGTGTCTGTCATTCCTTGGCTTGGCTTGGTTAGATTAGTAATGCCACGGGAAGTCGTCGAACTCGGGGTCGCGGTCTTCGAGGAAGGCGTCCCTTCCTTCCTTCGCCTCGTCGGTCATGTAGGCGAGACGTGTAGCCTCTCCGGCGAAGACCTGCTGACCCACCATGCCGTCGGTATCGAGGTTGAATCCGTACTTGAGCATCCTTATCGCAGTCGGGCTCTTCGAGTTGATCTCTCCCGCCCAGTCGAGGGCGACGTCTTCGAGGTCTTGGTGTGAGACAGTCTCGTTGACCATTCCCATCTCGTCTGCTTCGTCGGCGGAGTAGGTCTTTCCGACGAAGAATATCTCGCGCGCCTTCTTGTGTCCGACCTGGTGGGCGAGGTAGGCGCTTCCGAATCCGGCGTCGAACGACGCGACGTCGGGGTCGGTCTGTTTGAACTTGGCGTGTTCCTCGCTCGCTATAGTCATGTCACAGACGACGTGGAGAGAGTGTCCGCCTCCGACCGCCCATCCCGGGACGACAGCGATCACGGGCTTGGGTATGTGGCGTATGAGACGCTGGACTTCGAGTATATGGAGACGTCCGGTTCCTGAGGTGTCTTCGGGTTCGGAATCGGAGTCGCCGTCTTCATTTCCATCTCCGTATCCGTAGCCCGAGTCGCCTCTCACCGACTGGTCTCCCCCCGAACAGAAAGCCCAGCCTCCGTCTTCGGCGGGTCCGTTGCCCGTGAGAAGGACACAGCCGACGTCTGTCTGTCTCTTCGCGTGTTCGAGAGCGTCGTAGAGCTCGTCGACCGTCTGGGGTCGGAATGCGTTCCTGACGTCGGGACGGTCGAACGCGATACGTACGGTGCCGTGGTCTACGGCACGGTGGTAGGTGATGTCGTCGAACTTATGTCCGAGATCGACGGTCTCCCATCTCTCGGGGTCAAATATATCCGAGACCATTAGAGTATACTCCGTAGCCGCGCCCAAAAACTCTCGTGTTTCCGTCTCATCCGACTTCGTCACGTATCTCGGCAGTGACCTCCTCACGCCTCCGGTGGCTAGCCTCGGAGTCAGTGACCGCCTCGATGACACAGGAGCCGTCCGACGAGACTGATCGCGTGAAGGCGTCGCGGAAAGAGTCGAGGTCGTCGACACGTTCGAATCCGAGTCCGTAGAGGTCGGTCGTGTGTTCGAAGTCGAGTCCGTGAGGTGTCCTGAACTGCTGAGTAAACGGCGGGTCGTACTCCTCGATGGGGAGCATATGGAAGATGCCGCCGCCGTCGTTGTTTATCTCGACTACGGTAACGTCGACGTCACATCTCTCGACCGCGAGGAGTCCGTTGGTGTCGTGGTAGTAGGCGAGGTCACCTGTGACGAGGACGAGTTCGCCGTCGACAGCACTTCCGACTCCTAATGCCGTACTCGTAATGCCGTCTATTCCGCTCGCTCCCCTGTTTCCGAAGACGTCTACATTGGCGTCGCGGGGCTTTCCGAATCTGTCGAGGTCACGTACAGGCATGCTGTTCGAGACGAAGACAGTCGAGGAGTCGGGGACGAGCCTCGCTACCTCGTGGAGTATGCCGCCCTCGAAGTAGCCGTGGCGTGACGAGAAGGCGTCCCAGTACTCCGACTCGGTTTCTCGGATACGTCTCTCCCAGTCTCCTGGAGATCTCTCGACCTTCTCCGCAATTTCGCGGCAGAAGACGTTGGGGTCGGCGACTACGAGGCTCTGGGTTGTAAAACGCGCGTCTGTGTACTCCCCCGCCGAGTTGACGGCTATCTGGTACGAGTCGGAGTCACGCAGGTAGTTCTTGAGTCTCTTCGATGTCGGAGCGTCGCCGAGTCTGATGACGACCTCGGGAGGCTCGATCAGGTCTATGTAGGTGTCGTAGCCTCCCAAGACGTTCACGTCCGACGAGAAACGAACCCCGGAGAGTGGGTCTGCGGCGACGGCAAAGCCTACGGAGTCAGCGAGTCTCTCGACGGCTTCGGGGTCGAGGGTGTCGGAAGGTCCTACGACTAAGAGTCCCGAGGAGGCAGACTCGACCGTGTCGGCTATGTCGCGCAGGTCTTCGGAGTCGAGCTTTCTGTGTCCGTGCGTGGTCTCGACGTAGCTCGTGTCACGTCCCTCGGCTCCGGCTCTCGACTCGAAGCCAGGGGGTACCTCATCTTCTACCTCAGTAGGTTCGAGAGGCTTCCGGAAAGGAAAGTTGAGATGGACAGGTCCGCTTTCGGCGGTAGTCGACTCCGAGACTGCGCGGCTGACCGTGACACGTAACGACCGGAGCTTTCTGTCGTCAGCCTCGGGCTCGGCGACGTCCTTGTACCACCGTACCGAGTCGCCATAGAGCTTCTCCTGGTCGATCGTCTGGTTCGCGGCGGTGTCCCTTAGCTCAGGGGGGCGGTCGGCGGTGAGAACCACGAGCGGGACGTCCGACTCGTCCGCCTCTATGACTGCGGGATGGAAGTTCGCCGCCGCGGTTCCCGACGTGCAGACGAGCGGCGTGGGTCTCTGAGTCGCCTTTCCCCTTCCGAGCGCGAAGAAAGCCGACGACCTCTCGTCGAGATGTGAGTAGACACGTACCTCGGGATGCTGTGAGAACGAGTAGGTCAGAGGCGTCGAACGGCTCCCCGGGGAGATACAGACCTCCTTGACCCCGTTTTTGACTAGCTCGTCGACGACCGTCTCCGACCAGAGTATGTTGGCGTTAGGAGGTGTCAGTGTCCTCACCTCTGAAGAGATCGAGAACCGGCTCGTACTTGAGCTGTACCTCCTCCCACTCTTCATCGGGGTCGCTGTCTCTAACTATACCCGCTCCCGCGAAGAGCTTAGCCGTGTCTCCGTCTGTGACCGCCGACCTTAGTCCGACCGCGAAACAGCCGTCCCCCTTGGAGTCTATCCATCCTACGGGTGCTGCGTACCATCCCCTGTCGAATCTCTCCGTCTCACGTATAGTACAGAGTGCCTCGTCGGGAGGGAGACCACCGACTGCAGGGGTCGGATGGAGTGCCTCGGCTACCGTGAGAACGTCGGTACTGGCGTCGTCGAGACGTGCACGTACCGGAGTCCTGAGATGCTGGACGTTTCCGAGCTTGAGAAGCTCCATCTCGTCGGTCTCGACCGAGTCAGAGTCAGAGTCAGAGTCAGAGTCGGAGGCGGAGCCCGAGTCAGAGCCAGAGAGAGGACTGAGCTGTTCGACGACACTGTCGGCGACTATGGCGTGTTCGTGGAGATCCTTCTGGCTGTTTCGGAGCTTGTCGCCGAGACGTCTGTCCTCTTCGGCTGTCTCGCCCCTTCCTATCGATCCGGCTATCGCCTCCGTCTCAACTTCACGTCCCTCAACCGAGACGAGTCTCTCAGGTGGTGCTCCGAAGAAGCCCGTGTCGCCCTCGGGAGAGAAGACGAAGGTGTAGCAGTCGGGGAAGTTCTCGGAAAGTCGGAGGGCTCGGTTCACGGGGTCTATCTCGGAGTCGAGTTCGACGTCCAAGAACTGTGAGAGGACGACCTTCTCTAAACTTCCCGACTCTATACGTTCGAGTGCGTCGCCCACCTGACGTCTCCAGTCGGGAAGTGACGTCCCCCTCTGTATCCTGCGTATCTGTGTCTGTTCCTCGGACGCGATCTCGGAGGGATCAGACTGTGCTACGAGAGACTCACGTAGGTCTTCGGCTTCGGCTTCGACTGAAACGGGGTCTACTCCGTCTGTGTCTGTGTCTGTGTCGGCGTCCGTGTCCGCGTCTGCGTCGCCGTACGCGTTGACAGTCACAAAGTAGCTACCTTCGTCGGACGAAAGCTGGTAACGCGGAAGAACGAATCTCGCGTCGGGGAAGTCCCTCCAGACCCCCTCGGCTACGTGAGAGTCGTGGAAGGAGAAGCCCCCGAAGAGACGTGGACGTGCGGCGTCTTCCGGGGTCGTGTCGGTGTCAGCATCATCCGAGAAAACGGCGTCTACCGAGTCTCTGACTTTCCCAAACCTCCCCGACTCCTCGTCCCCAGGGTCTGGGTCTGAGTCGGGGTCGGAAACGGAGACAGACGGCACAGAGACCGAGACTGCCTCCCCCTTTCCCGCGAGGACGGACTCTGTACCGCGCTCTTTCCAGAAGAAGACAGTCTGAGTCTCGGACGCGCTACCGAGAAAGGCATCGAGAGCCGCTTGTGAGTCCTCGGCTTCTACCTCGACAGACCGGCTCACGAGACGTGACTCGGATGTCTCGCAGTGGATGGAGTCCTCACCGTCACAGTCGAGAGTATCCATTGGATAAGAGTCGCGTCATAACCACTTGAGGCTAACTATACTATGCAGCCGGGTTCGTCGATGTAGGTAGATAGATAGACTGTAATGGGCTCCCGTATCGACCGGTTCCGACATCGAGGTTTGTCCGGTCGCCTCCTCAGCCCCGCGACCCGACGAGCGACAGATGTTAGTGGGTCGGCTGCTCGCTTCCGCGCCTGACCGTCTGCCCACAGCTAAATAACGATACCTTCCCTCCGGAAAGCACCGTTATCCCTCTGTCCCCGTCGGACGAGGCGTCGACGTCGGCTTCCGGGACCTCGACGTCATCCCCGACCTCCACGGGTTTCTCGCCGCCCGCTGAAGACGATCTCGCGGGTTACAGGTGGCGCCTAACCACCCCGGCTAGCCCGTTAGAGGTAGATTCCCGCACGCAAAAAGGGTTGCGAAAGGCAGTTCGGAAAGTGGAAAGATAGAAGTGAGCGCGGGCGGGACGGTATAACGGTGAACGGAGATGTCTGAAAGCACATCCGACAGCTCAGATACGGACACAGCCGACGACTCTGACATCATCTATGTCGGAAACAAGGCACCTATGAACTACGTACAGGCTACGATGACAGCCTTCAACGAGGGTAACGACGAGGTCACAGTCAAAGCCCGAGGACGTGCTATATCTACTGCAGTCGACACAGCCGAGATACTCCGACGCAGGTTCATGTCGGACGTCGACATAGACGACATAGAGATATCGACCGAACAGATAGAGGACGACGACGGCGAGGAGATCAATCTATCGTCTATTAGGATCAGTCTCGGAAAGCAGGAAGACGAAGACGGCGACAGCGAGTAAGACGGGGGTCAGTAGTAGACTGCGGTGTTTCCGCGGGTCTCGACTAACTTGGCATCGGCGGCTTCGGCGAGTTCCTCGGCGACCTCCTCTGTCTCCTTCGTGCCTCTCGCCGACCTGAGGAACTTTACCTTGACTATCTCGGAGTTATCGAGCTGGTTCGAGAGCTCGTCGGCTACGCTCTCGACGCCCTTCTTTCCGACGCGGAGAGTCGCGTCTAAGTCGTGAGCCTCTTTCTTGAGTCTCTGTCTTCTGTCTGAGTCCATCTTAACTCGGCTAAGACGCCGCGCGTGAAAAGAGCACGGTATCCTCGGCGGCTCTCGGTGTGTTTTTGACTACGCGAGACATAGATGTGGAAAAAGATGGAGACAAAGACGCTCGTGGTCGGACTCGACGACACCGACTCACGTACACGTGGGATGTGTACGACGTATCTCGCGACAGTCGTCGCCGAGGAGATCGACGGCTTCGCGACTGTCAAGGGACGTTACCTCACACGTCTCAATCCCAACATACCCTACAAGACACGTGGAAACGCGTGTCTCAGCCTCCGTGTCGAGACGGATCAGCCTGAGAGAGTCAGAGAGACAGTCCTCGAAAATGTCGAAGAAGAAGCGGTCTTTGACGACGACGACACTAATCCCGGAGTCGCCTTCTTGGAGTTAGACGTCGACGACGGGATTCCCGAGGGACTGAGAGAGTATACGCTCGAGACTGTGAGAAAGGTGAGAAGACTCGAAGAAGCAGTAGAGACAGCCGACGAGTTCGGCGTCGAGACCCACGGCTGGAAGAACAGGAGAGGTATAATAGGAGCCGTAGCGGCGGTAGGAGCACCGGGACTACTCGATGACCCCGGTACTGACCACACCTACGAGCTAATAGCCTACAGGAACCGCGGTAGATGGGACGAGAAGAGACAGGTCGGCTATGACTCCTTCTTCGTCGCCGACTCCGAGACCTACCCCGAGACGTGGGACACAGTCGACAGAAACGTAGACGGCGTCGTGGCTGTGCCGAAGACCGACGGTCCGGTCGTCTACGGTCTGAGAGGAAGCTTCGGCGGTGTCTGGCGCGCGAACTCGTACGTCGAGACGGGGGAGGTCGACCACCTCAGCGTCTTCAAGACGAACCAGGGAACCGACATGCATCTCACCGAGGCGAGGGCAAGCGAGACACACGACATGAGGTCATACGTAGTCGACGGCGAGGTGATCTGTGAGCCTGTCACAGTCGAAGGTGGACACGTCTTCTTCACAGTCGAGGACGACGTTCCTCTGACATCTGCGGCGTTCGAGCCCACGAAGTCGTTCCGCGACAAGATCAGAGACCTGCGTGAGGGAGACGAGGTCACAGTCTGTGGAGGTGTCAAGGACGGCGTCCTCAACGTCGAGAAGTTAGGCGTACGTAGTCTCAACGACAGACGTCTCGTCAACCCGACGTGTGACTGTGGAGACGGCAAGAGGATGAAGAGCGCGGGAAGGAACCAGGGATACCGGTGCAGGGACTGTGGAGCGACCGCTGAGGAGAAAATAGAGGTAGAAGTCGAGAGACTCCTCGAAGAGGGATGGCACGAGGTTCCGCCGTCGGCGAGACGCCACATATCGAAGCCTCTCGTGAGAGGCGGATTTGAGGAGCCACATCCGTCGCGTTAAGCGGAAGCGGATTAGGAGAACGGGTAGGTTTTAGCTGAATGTAGGGCGCTAAGCCCCCTTCCTCAACGAGTAGCACAGTCCGC
>JAXIOF010000041.1 GCA_034190545.1 Candidatus Afararchaeum irisae
CCCATCCCTCCACGAGCGAGGGTTTGCCCGAGCGAAGTAGGGTGGGGTAGTTTACGCGAGACGCCTATCTTGTTCGCCCAGTTCTCGACGGCTACGCCACCGGGGCTGAGATCCTCGACGTTTCCGTCCCCGACCAGGACAGCGTAAGCCTGTCTGACCTCATGATCTTTCTCGGAGACGTCGGATGTCGAGGTCGAGTTAGTCCCAGACTCAGAGGCTTTCTCCGACAGTCCGTACAGCCCACCACCGAAACTCGTGACGTCGCCGGACTCCTCCAGCCGGTCGAGAGCGTCTCTGACCTCTTCCTCAGACAGACCGAGGTCACGGGACAGGTTTGAGACGACGTTACGTCCCTCACGGAGCTTCGAAAGAATCTTTCTCGAAGCTTCGTCCATGAAAACAGAAAGTCTACTCCAGAATCGGCTCGAAGTCGCTTATCTCGTCGAGACTGTCTTGTATACGGCGTAGCTTCCTTCTTATCTCCCTCATCTTCTCCTCCGTGATCTCCTCGGTCTCGAAGAGTGTCTCCTCTATCTGACTGTTGAGACTCGTTATCTCCTCAAGCTCAGGTTCGAGGTCGTCGAGCCTGTCGAGGACGTTCTCTACCGACTCCCTGAAGTCCTCCTCCGACGAGACGAGAGCCATCTTCCTCACCGAGTCGGAGTGACCTTCTACTATCTCCTTTATCTTGTCTACGATGTCTGACGAAGCGCCGTTATATATAAAGACCTCACCGCCCTTCTCGGAGACCCCCTCCTCCATGAGTACCTCGAAGAGACGTTCGTGCGACTCCTGGTCGTAGCCGCTTACAGTGTACTTGCCCCGAGTCCACGCACGGTTGAGTGGACGGACTATCTCAACCTCGACGTCTTCGAGACCCGCGAGGCTTTCGAGATCAGACCTCATCTCCTCGTACCCCTCGGACGGGTTGTTGTACCCCTCAAACTCAAAACCCTGAGTTACTTTTGTCATGGATAGTTATGTAAAGCATTAATCAGTTATAAACGAAGAGTAGTTAAAACTTCCCTTTGACGGGGTATCCCGAGAAGGCGAGGCTGTCCTATACCCCTTATACCCCTTCGACGGTGTTCTCGAACACCTGTTCGAAGAAGTCCTCCTCGGTGTCACGTGGACCCGAGTGTGCCTCGGGATGGTACTGTCTCGCGGTGATCCTGAGGTCGTCGTTCTCTATCGCCTCACTCGTGCCGTCGTTGGCGTTGACCTCGGTGACTTCGAGGTCTTCTAAGGTGTCCTCGTCGACAGCGAAGCCGTGGTTCTGTGCTGTGATATGTACGACGTTGTCCTCTAAGTCCTTGACGGGCTGGTTCGCACCCCTGTGCCCGAACTTGAGCTTGTAGGTCTCGGCACCGAAGGCACGGCTGATAAGCTGGTGTCCGAGACAGACTCCTGAGACGGGGATCTCGCCGACGAACTCGTCTATGGCTTCGACAGCCTCGGAGTAGTTGGCGGGGTCTCCGGGACCGTTTGAGATGAAGAGCGAGTCGGGATCGACGTCTCTGATATCCGACGGTGAGGCGTCGTAGGGCATAGCCACGACGTCGATGTTTCTCCTCCGAAGGCTGGTTATTATGTTACTCTTCGCGCCGCAGTCGAGGAGTGCGACGGTCGGGTTCTCTTCCCTGCCTCCGAATCCCTCGTAGGTCACGGGCTCGTCTACAGTAACCTGGGCTCCGAGGTCGAGTTCGGAGATGTCAGGACATGCGTCGGCGAGTTCGAGTGCCTTCTCCTCTGTGGCGTCCTCACCGACTACGAGTCCGGCGTTCATCGTTCCGTGCTCACGTGTCTTTATCGTGAGTTCACGTGTGTCGACGCCGCTCATCGCGGGTATCTCCTCGTCTTCGAACCAGTCGAGTACGTCTCGCGGAGACGTAGAGAACTCACGTGCTATACACGCCTCAGCCTGTATTCCGTCGGACTGGAAGCTCTCGGGGTCGACACCGTAGTTTCCTATGAGGGGGTACGTGAACATCAGCATCTGGAAGGTGTACGACGGGTCGGTGAGAGACTCCTCGTACCCCGTGTACTGAGTCGTGAAGACGAGCTCTCCCTGTACCTCGCCCGGAACTCCGTGCCCTTCGCCCTCTACGACTGTTCCGTCCTCAAGAGCGAGATAGGCTTTCATGTCGGTGTCAGTCATCGGTTCAAGTTCGGGTCATTAACCAAAAAGGGTTCTGCTTCTTGGTCTCGGCAGCCGAGTCTGGAAAACCCTTATCGATCTGTGACACAAATACCCCAGACCATGAAGAAAACAGTCCGAGCGGGGGTTTCAGTCATAGTCGGAATTGGCGTCTTCATTGTCGTAGGCGCTGGGGTCACAGAGTTACTCTCACAACGTATTTGGCTCTCGGCTATCGTGGGTCTACCGCTGGGAATAATCGCGGGTGTATTCTCGGGGGTTGTCGCCTACGGTCTTCTGAAGTACAGGGAGACCGGGTCTAGAGACACGCTCGTAAACACCGAAAGCTTCGTAGCGGGAGTTCTGGGCTTCGTGGCTGTCGGCGGTGCCGCGGTAGTTGTCTCAGGTATGCCGATGGTATCCGCGATGGTTTTCATCGGAGCACCCATAGGTCTGATCGGAGGAGTACTCGTGGGTTACGTAACTCACAGATACCTGAGTTAGATTAATATAGCGGTATGAAGTTTATGTAGTCTGATCGCCTCCGGACTGGGCAGTTTCGACGGCACTGACCAAGTCGTCTGGACTCTGTGATCCTATGAAGACCCCGCCTCTGTCTTCGAGGTCTATACGTACACCCTGTCTTCCCTTTGTCGTGTACGCCCTGCCCCTCCCGAAGACGCTCCAACGCAGACCCCAGCCTCCGTACTCTAACAGGGAGTACTCGTCTGAGTCGAAGCCGTCAATATCGTCGAATCCGAATCTACGGAATGAACGGTGTAGTGGGAAGAGACGCACATAGACGCCGTCGTCACGCACCTCGGTCGTCAGACGGATCGAGTAGAGGAATACTCCTGTGAGTACCGAGACTGTGATAAAGACAGCCGCTTCGAAGTCGGATACAGAGTCTAGGACGGATGAAAGGGCTGCTACTAAGACTCCTGCGAGAACTACGACGAGCCAGAGACGGCTGATATGTTGAACCTCGCGGAAGTAGATCGTCTCTGCTTCTTCGACGTCTACTTCGGTAATCGCCTCGGGGCTGTCCGAGTCGGTGTCCATGTCGTAACAGTATGTCTCAAACGAGATATATATACTGGAGGTGTGTAAACCACATATAGCTATACAGAAAGGATATGTAGACGTAACTGTTTTGTCGTCACACACAGAGAGATAGACATGGTAGAGATATCAGTCTTAGCCGACAACACCGTCTCTGAGCTCGCGCCAAAGGGACTCAGAGGCGAGTGGGGGTTCTCGGCGGCGGTCGGCGACGTCCTCTTCGACACGGGGCAGACAGGAGTAGTCCCCGAAAACGCCGACAGGATGGGCGTAGAGTTTGACTTCGAGACCGTAGTCCTGAGTCACTCCCACTACGACCACACCGGAGGTCTCGACAAGGCTCTCGGAAGTCTCGAAAACCCGACTGTCTACTGCCATCCGTCAGTCTGGAAGCCGCGTTACGTCGACCACGACGGAGAGAGACGTTACATAGGCTTCACGTACAAGAGAGAGAAGATAGAAGACGTCGCTGAGATAGTCGAACACACAGAGCCCGTCGAGGTCTCGCCAGGAGTTCACGCTTTAGGTGAGATTCCGCGCAAGTACCCCGACGCCACAATGGGAATGGTAGAAGACGAGTCGGGAATCCACGACGACGACATACTCGACGACCAGGCTCTCGCAGTCGAAGCCGAAGACGGTATAGCCGTCGTACTTGGCTGTGGGCACTCGGGTCTCAGGAACACAGTAGAGTACGCCGAGTCAGTTCTCGATGACGAGGTGCGTTACATAGTAGGAGGTACACATCTCGTGGCATTCGAGGACGAGAGAGTACACGAGATAGCCGACTGGCTCGAAGGAAGACTCGATCTCTTCGGAGGCACACACTGCACGGGTGCAGACGCCGAACGCATATTCGCAGAGAGGTTCCCCGAAGCCTTCGAGTCGGTGGGCGTCGGATCAGTCTTAGAAGTCTGAAGATATACCGGTCTTTTTCGTTTTGAGGAGGAACTTCAGCCGGTAGAAAGATTTTTACTACAGACCGACTATCTCCAATATATACTACAAGAACTATGGAACCGATATACCTTGCACCCGTAGCGTTCTTCGTGATCTCACTCGTCTTCTCGATGCTTGGGACGGGAAGAGCCGTACTGTACACACCCATAGCCTACTGGCTTGGACTCGACTTCACGACACAGGCTGTCCCTCTCGGTATGCTCCTGAACGTCGTGACGAGTAGCTCGGCTGCTTATACCTACTCAAGGGCAAAGCTTGTCGACTGGAATATAGCTCTACTCTTCGGTGCTACGATGGTGGTATTTGCTCCTCTCGGAGCATTTGCTACTATCGGACTGCCGAAGGATGCCGTAATCACGGCGTTTGCGGTTTTTACAGTGGGATCAGCAGTCCTGATGATGAGTGGCTGGCAGCCCAAGGATGGCGAAGGATTCGGTAGAAGACAGCGCGTAGGGATTGGTCTGACCGGAGGCTCTGTACTCGGATTCCTCGCGGGTCTCATAGGACGTGGAGGAGGCTCGTTCGTGATGCCTCTCCTGTATACGATGGGTGTCAGCGTTAAGACAGCGGCTGCGACGACTTCCGTGGTCGTGACTGCAGTCGGCTTGTCGAGTGTGGCTTCACATCTGGTGATAGGGACAGATCCCGTATTTCTGGTCTGGGCACTCTCAGCAGTCGCGGTTCTTGCGGGAAGCCAGATTGGATCACGTCTTATGGCGAAAGAGTTCGAGTCCGAACGTGTCAGACAGATCTTCGGAGTCGTTCTTCTGGGCGTCGCGGGAATTCTGATATACCAGTCGTTCGTGTCATGACCTAAATCCCGAAAAGCTTTTAGTACATACCGACTTTTGTCAATACGTAATGTCCTCAGTCATATCGAAGATTATCGGTACACTAACCGGCACCGACGACTCGGACGACTGCTGCTGTGGAGTCGAGATAGAAGAAAAGGGGTCGGAGGAGTAGTGTAGAATGTCGGACTCAGTCCCCGAGTCGACACGTCAGACCCTCGACAGGCTCTACGACGAGCCCGAGAACCGTCTCAAGACTCTCGCCGATCTCACACCTGACGACGAGAAGGTCGAGAGGCAGAAGGACGTATTCAAGGCTCTGGCGAACGGAAAGAGGCTACGTGTCCTCGAAGCCCTCAGAGACGGCGAGCTCTGTGCGTGTGAGCTACAGGTCGTTCTCGACGCTCCCCAGTCGACCGTAGCGAGCCATCTGAGAGAGCTAAAGGAGGCAGGACTCGTAAAGACGCGGAGACAGGGCAAATGGACCTACTACAGGATAGGTGACACTGCAGCGCTTCAGCTTCTCGATATCGCCGACGCCCTCTCGGAGTCAGAGGTGAAAGAGTGATACCGATACCGTCGGGATACGAGACGGCTTTAGCAGAGTCGTGGGACTACTTCCTCCATCTCGCGGCGGTACTCATACCCCTGTTCATAGGCGCGTCGTTCCTCGTCGGACTCGTACAGGAGTACCTGCCACCTGAGAGGGTCGAGAGCATACTCCGAGAGCGCAACAGAGGATCGGGAAACGTCGCCGCGGCGGGTCTCGGGGCTATCACCCCTTTCTGTTCTTGTTCGACAGTTCCCGTCCTCGCGGGTCTCCTAGGAGCCGGAGCACCCCTCGGTCTCTCGTTCTCGTTCTTACTCGCGTCACCGATAGTCAACGAGATAGCGGCGTTTCTCCTTCTCGGTCTCTTCGGACCCAAGATAACCGCAATCTACCTCGTCTCGGCTATAGTCGCCGCGATAGTCGGTGGAATAGTCATCGACAGCCTCGGACTCGGACACATGGTCAAGGACGTCAAGATAACCGCGGGAGGACGTGAGATATCGACCGACGGTGGTACTGCTTCGGCTTCGTGTGCGTGCTCGTCGGCGACTCAGAAGACACACAGGGAGAAGTTCGAGACTGCGGCGAGAGGCGCGGGGTCGTTCTTCAAAGACACCTTCCCGTACCTCGTCTTAGGTATGGTACTCGGAGCTCTGATACACGGTGCGGTTCCGAAGTCGGTTCTCCAGGACATAGCCGGACCCGGAAACCCCCTCGCTGTACCGGTTGCCGCACTCGCGGGCGCGCCGCTCTATGTCAGCATCAGCGGAATGCTCCCGATAGCCCACTCGCTGACACAGCAGGGTATTCCGATAGGAACAGTGATCGCGTTCGTGATAGGTGGAGCGGGTGTCAGTATACCCAACCTCATACTCCTCAACAAGATATTCGAGAAGAAGCTACTCGCAGTCTACGCGACGACGGTCGTGACCATCGGTGTCACGGTCGGATTCGGTCTCAACTTCCTCTTCGCCTGACGTCTTTTCTTCCCGTCTGTCGACAGAAAGACGCCACAACGACAGCCATAAACGGTTCTGGGGAGTAGAAGACGTAAGAACACAGATGTCGGGCAACATAGACACAGGTACACACAGCCACGTCGACGGCGGAGACAAGGATGGCGTCGTCGAGGCTCTCAACGAGTCGATGCGTTCGATAAGAAGCGAGAAGGAGAGGGACGCCAACCCCGACGAGCCAATACGTGTCTGGATAGACGAGGACAGAACACCCGACGGCGTCGGTAAGTCACTCACTATAGTCTTCAACACAGACGGCTGCCGGTGGGCACGTGCGGGCGGATGTACGATGTGTGGCTACGTCGGAGAGTCAAACCAGGGTGCCGTAACTGCCGACTCTCTCCTCAACCAGCTTGAGAAGGCACTCGAACACGAGGAGAACGAGCGGGTGAGATGTGACAACGTCAAGATGTACACAAGCGGAACCTTCTTCGACGAGCGTGAGGTACCGCTTGAGGCACGTAACGCAATACTAGACGAGTTCTCAGACAGACGTGTCGTCGTCGAGAGTCTCCCCGACTTCGTCGAGACCGATGTCATAGAGGACGCCGCCGAGAGGGTGCGTGATCTCGACGTGGCGATAGGACTCGAAACCGCCGACGACCAGATACGCAGAGAGTGTGTCAACAAGTACTTCGACTTCGACGAGTTCGTACGTGCGTCCGAGGCGGCACAAGAAGCCGGTGCTGGCGTCAAGACCTACCTACTGATGAAGCCCCCGTTCGTGACCGAGAAGGAGGCGGTCGACGACATGGTCTACTCGATACGTAAGGCGGCGGAGTACTCCCATACTGTCTCGATGAACCCGTCTAACGTACAGAGGTACACACTCGTCGACAAGCTCCATTACAGGGACGGCTACCGCCCACCGTGGCTCTGGAGCGTAGTCGAAGCCTTAGAAAGGACGAGCGATGTCCCCGCGATAGTAGTGAGTGACCCCGTGGGATCGGGCGGCGACAGGGGTGCCCACAACTGCGGAGACTGTGACGATAAGGTCGCCTCGGCGATCAAGGACTACTCGCTCAGAGGGGACGAGTCGGTATTCGACGAGATCTACTGCGGCTGTAAGGAACAGTGGAGAGAAGTGATGGAGAGGGAGAAGCCGTGGAACATGCCGCTGACTGACTGAGACTCGTCTTCTTACTCGTCACTACTCTATCAGAACCGCGGCGGCTACCGTCGTAGTATGTCCGTCGGGAG
Source organism: Candidatus Afararchaeum irisae (assembly GCA_034190545.1). Lineage (NCBI taxonomy): Archaea > Methanobacteriati > Methanobacteriota > Halobacteria > Halorutilales > Halorutilaceae > Afararchaeum (SeqCode) > Afararchaeum irisae (SeqCode). The sequence continues at coordinate 7,717 of JAXIOF010000041.1, forward strand.
TCCCCGTCGCCGACGCCGTGTACTCGAACGCCTCTCTCGCCATAGTCTTGTGACTCAGAAGCTCGACAGCGAGATCCTTCGCCTTCTCACCGTTGTTCTCAGCCTTTTCACCCGTGTTCGACAGCTCTATGAGGTAGCCGTGTCCCTCATTTCCCCGCGCCGCTCCGACAGACGCAGCTATCTGTTCGTCCTCGTCGTCGGTAGAGCATCTGCTGAGTACTGCGTGGACTACACTGCCGTCGGGAATCTCGTCGACAGCCTCCTCGGCGTCGGTTATCTCGGCGTCGGGCGGGAGTATGCTCGATACTGTGGCTATGTTGTACGGCTCTATGCTCGCGTCACGCAGAGCCATCTCAAAGCTTCCTATCTCGGTCGAGTGTCGACCCACACCCGTCGTGAAAAAGACCTTAGACGGTAGATACATTGAGGAGTACTACTGTCTAAGTCGCTAAAAGGATGTTCGTTTGGAGAAACCGCAGTCACCCATGGAGTGCATCTACGGGGTCTTCGTTAGCTGCCTTCCACGCGGGATACGCAGCACTTATGAGGCTTGTGACTACCCCGAAGACGAAGGCAAGAGACATATAGAGAAGATTGGTTATCCCAAAGACTCCTAAAGGACTGTTGAGTGTTATCTGGTATATACCAAGTCCAAGAATTATACTCAGGATCACACCTAGGATGCCACCTCCTACTCCGAGAAGGGACGACTCGATTAGAAGCATCTTCAGTACTTCCCTTTTCTCGCCTCCAACGGCTCTTAGGACTCCTATCTCGCCTTTTCTCTCAACTGTACTCATCATCATTACGTTAAGTATGCTCACACCCGCAACCACCATCGATATACCTCCAATTCCTATCAAGAACTTGTTAAGAATGCTGAAGAACTCAGATATACTGTCTGTTATGGAAGACAGGGCTGTGACTTCGACAGTCTTGGTACGTGAGTTTAGATCGTGTCTAATGGAGTCAGCTACCTGCTTTGACTGGCTACCAGAGGGAGTTTCGACCACTACTGTGGAGTATCCTGGTGTCTCTGTACCTATCTCTGCCTCGAAGGAGGACTCTGAGACAACTACTGCGGTGTCAGGAGAGACAGGTGAGAATCCCGATGACTCCTTGAGTATGGATCTAACTCTGTAACTTGACGAACCTATAGTTATACTCAGTACCTCACAAAAGTTCGGTACTGACAACCGCAACCGCAAACGAATGTCTC
>JAXIOF010000042.1 GCA_034190545.1 Candidatus Afararchaeum irisae
GGGCTCTCTGCGCTGCTCGTTGAGGAAGGGGGCTCCGCGCTATCTTGTGCTGAAACCTAAGATCAGGACTCCGGTACTGGGGACTCAACTGTCCGTGTCTCACTACTCGTCTCCTCCCTCGCGTATTCCTCCGTCCTCTACGACACCCAGACTCTCGTTCTCCTCACGTACCTCTTTTATCTTACCGTGGCAGACTACCCTCGTAATTCCAAGAGAGACGAGGTAGAACCCCGAGAGCGGAACCGCTACGACTACCATCGTAAACGGATCGGGAGAGGTGATTATCGCACCGAGTGCGAAGACTCCTACAGTAAACTCGCGCCATTTCGACTTGAGCGTCTCGAACCTAGCGACCTTTGTCGAGACGAGTACGTACATCACAGCGGGCATTTCGGCTATAAACCCGAAGACGAACGAGATCATCAGGACGAAGTTGATGAACTCCTGTATCGTGTAGGTCGCGAGCATACCGCTGTCGACTATCGACCTCGAAAGCAGGCTCACCAGAACCGGAACCATTCCGAGGTAGGCGTATGCCACTCCGCCCGCGAAGAGACCCGCGAGTATCAACGCGCGCGAGACATAGAAGAACTTGGAGCCGTCCCCTGATATCACTCCCTCGGATATCAGGACGTTTCTGGAGAGATAGAGTATCACCGGTACGAGTGCGACCACACCCGCTATCAGACTCAGCTTAACCACGAGGAAGACCATCTCGAACGGCTCCAGGAGGACGAGGTTGACCTGACTCTGAAGCGACGACGACATGTACGAGACCGTCTGTTTCTGTATTGTCTCTATTCCAGCATAGAGTAGCCAGTAGAATATACCGCCCGTGACGACTAGGAAGACACCGACTATCTTCGCAGTGTGTGTCTTGAGGGCTCCCGCGACCGAGGAAGCCACGTCTATCAGACCCCGATCCTCTAAGGGCTTCGGCTCTGTGTCCTCCGTGTCTCCACTTTCACTCCCAGTCCCGCCCGAAGCCTCGGACTCCGTCTCCGCCCCTTCGACTACAGTCTCACTGTCACTGCTACTGTCGTCCGACCCCCCGAAGAGTCCAAGACTCGAGTCCTCGTCTTCTTCATCTGAGAGATTACGTCTCATCTCTCTGTCACGTTTGATCTCTCTCGGCGCGACCACTCTTATGACTCCGAGACCCACGAAGTAGATTCCAACTATCGGACCCAGGACGACTAACTGAGTCATCGGATCAGGAGAGGTGATCATAGCCGAGACGAACGCCGCGACTACGGTGAAATGTCTCCACTTCGACTTGAGAAAGTCGTAGGTCGTAATTCCCGACTTGACAGCGAACGTCATAGCCAGCGGCAGCTCCGCAGCGAAGCCGAATATCGCCGAGTAGGCGAGTACGAAGGTCACGAACTTCGATATACGGTAGGTCGGCTTGATACCCTGCTGTATAGCCGCCTGGGAGACGAAACGGAATATGAACGGCAGCATGAAGAAGTAGGCATATGCCACGCCGCCGACGAAGAGAGCTACCACGGAGACACCGAAGACGGTGAGTGTCTTCTTGTTGGGTATATCGCTCGGGTTCGGTAGCACACCTCTCTCCTTGAGCGGCTTCCTGCCGTAGTAGACAACCAGAGGTAGAACGAGTACTGCGCCCGCGATCATACCGATCTTCGCCTGGAGAAGTATGACCTCGAAAGGCTCGACATAGACTATCCTGACGCTCTCGACGAGAGCCAACTGCTTACTCTCGATGGCTTCGAAGAGGTAGACACGTAGAAAGGCTATCGTCGCCAGCATCCCGATCAGGAAAGTCACGACTATCTTGATGAGATGCTTCCGCGCCGAGTCGGCGACTTCGGCTACCCCGTTGTAGAGAACCTCCGCGCTCAGATCGTCAGCCATTATCCGAGTTAGTTTCTTGTGCTTATCAACTCTTTCGGCTCCAAGGGGGGATGCACAAGGTATAAACCCTGCTGATAATTACTATATGTACCACAGATGCCGCCCGAGGACGAGGAACTACCGCTGACAGCCCATATCGAGGAGATGGTGAGACGCCTCCTCGTAGTCCTCTTCGTGATATCGGTAGGGATGCTCGTAGTCTTCTACTTCTCGACCGAGATGATAAAGACGATCTGGTACAACTTCCTCCCCAACACTGAGATACGTGTCTACAAGCCGTTCGGACTCATACTCACGAGGCTCAAGTTCAGTGGTATGGCGGGAGTAGCCGCGGCGATACCCGTCCTAGTCTACGAGACCTTCGCATTCATGAAGCCGGGTCTCTACCCCAACGAGCGACGGTACTACATCGCCGTAGTCCCCGTCTCCGTCGTACTCGTTGGACTCGGTCTAGTCTTCTCGTACTTCGTGGCTCTCCCCGTCGTCTTCGACTACTTCCTGAGGTACTCCGAGCCAGTCGCCGACTCGGGACTCGGACTCTCCGAGACATTCAGCCTTATACTTCTCCTGTCTCTCGGACTCGGCGTAGTCTTCCAGATACCCCTCCTGATATTCCTCGCGGTCAAGATGAACGTCACCTCGCGCGACTGGCTAGCCTCGAAGAGGATAGTAGTCTGGCTCTCCTTCCTGAGCATAGCCTTCGTATTCGCGCCCGACCCGACGGGAATGGCGGCGGTCGTCGTCGCGGGAACTATGGTCGCTCTCTTCGAAATCACACTCTTCCTCCTGAGGTTCACGTCGGGCTCTGACTCCGAGAAGACCTCCGAGGCGTCGGGAGCGTGACCCTCGACTCGTCATACGATACGGTACGATCCGATGTCTGACCGGACTCGGAATGACAGACATTAATGTGAGACGGGACTAAGAGCCACCAATGACACGTATCGTTATAGTTGACAACGGAGGACAGTTCACACATCTCGAAGGCAGGGCGATGCGCGATCTGGGAGTCGAACACGATATAGTCGACAACTCGGTTCCGTCCAAGAACGTCCTCACCGACGACCCCGACGGCATAATCCTCAGCGGCGGACCCTCTATCGAAGAGGCGGGGAACTCGCGCGACTACCTTTCGCCCGACGTACAGGTTCCCGTCCTCGGAATCTGTCTCGGTCACCAGATAATAGCCGACGAGTTCGGAGGGGTAGTCGGCGAGGGGGACTATGGAGGTTTCGCCGATGTCGAGGTCGAGATACTCGAAAAAGAGGGTCTGTTCGAGGGATTCGACGACAGTATATCGACGTGGGCGTCCCACGGCGACGAGGTCAAGGAGCTACCCGACGACTTCGTCAAGACTGCGACGAGTGAGATCTGTGAGATAGAGGCTATGCGCCATGAGTCTCTTCCCTTATACGGAGTACAGTGGCATCCCGAGGTGTCACACACAGAGATGGGTCTCGAAGTATTCGAGAACTTCGTCTCTCTGTGTGAGTAGAGAACCCGAAAGAGGGAACAGGAATTTATTACTCGAAGTACAAGACTGAGTATGGACGACAGACGCAGAAGAAACTTCCTCCGTATAGCGGGTGCCGTAGGAGCCGCCTCGGTCGCTGGATGTACAGGAATGACAGGTGGGGGCGGTTCTGAGACAGAGGCTTCTGACTCCGGGTCTGGATCTGGTTCTGAATCTCAGTCCGATGCGACAGAGACATTCGAGAGCCACTCGTCGACAAACGGAATACAAGACGAGCCCTACCTCGGAGACTCGCCGTCCGAGACACAGGCGGTCATTGTCTCATTCGAGGGTCCCGGATGCCCATTCTGTGCGAGGTTCGACGACAACACTTTCCCTCAGATAAAGTCGGAGCTCATAGACACCGGCAAGGTCACCTACTACTCACGTCTCATGCCCGTCGTCGCTGACTGGGGAAACCCCGCGGCGCAGTCGCTCGAAGCCGTCTACTCGCGTGACGCCGACGCATACTGGGATCTCAAGGATTTCTACTTCTCGAACCAGGGATCGATCTCAACCGACAACGTCCTCGACGAGACCCAGTCGTATCTCAGCCAGAACACAGACCTCGACGCCGAGGCGGTCGTCGAGGAAGCGAGAAACCACGGCTACGACGAGGAGATACAGGACGACATGGAGGCTGGGCGGAACTCGGGTATAAGAGCGACTCCGACCTTCACACTCTTCAAGTCGGGTGAGTACGTCACCAAGGTACAGGGAGCGAAAGGCTACTCCGTCTTCGAGAACGCCCTCCAGCTATAACATAACAATGAGTCTCACGGTACCCAAACGTAAGGACGACTTCCGTCTCATGGCGAGGACTGCGCGCCTCGTCCTATCGGTTCCAGCCTACGCCGTACTCGCAGTCGTCGCGGGGTTCGTGGGTCTAAACGTCTTAGTCATCTCACAGAACATGGCGCTCTTCTTAGACACAGTCGTCACCGGAAGCCTGCCCCTCGGCGCGCGCCTCGGAATCCTCCAGGGTCTCTACCCCTTCGTGAGCCCGTCGTATCCCTTCGTGATGTCGGCTTTCATCTTAGCTGTCGCAGGGCTCTTCGGGGTCAACCTCTCGATGCTCGCCTACCATTTCAAGGAAAACGGCGTCTCGGTACGTGAAGGCTCCGGAAGTGTCGTAGGTCTCGTACTCGGCGTCCTCGGAGCCGGATGTGCGGCGTGTGGAACCGCCGTGCTCGCAGGCATACTCTCGGTCTTCGGAGTCGTCGGAGGTCTCGCCTTCCTGCCGTTCGACGGCGTCGAGTTTTCCGTCCTTGCGGCGGTCGCTCTCCTAGTCTCTGTCTACTGGATCGCCGACGGAATGAGAGGCGGCGAGGTAGCGGGCTGCCCTGTCGACGTCTAGTATCTGTACGTCGTGCCTTCGTCGGTGTCCTCGACCTCGACTCCCAGGTCACGGAGACCGTCCCTTATCGAGTCGGCTGTCTCGTAGTTGCCCTTCTGCCTCTCCTCCTCTCTCAGGTCGAGGAGTAGATCTATGAGGCTGTCAGACAGACCCTCCTTACTGCGTCCATCCGAGAAGTCGAATCCGAGAACCTCGCCGAGCTCTCTCAGAGTCCTCCACGCCTCGAAGAGTCCCTCGTAGTCATAGACTTCGTTGTCCTCGACGTGGGCGTTTACCTCGTTGACGAGATCGAAGAGAACTGCGAGTGCCTCGGGGGTGTTGAGGTCGTCGTCCATCGCCTCCTCGAACCTCTCCTCGGCTACCGAGGCTGTCTCCCTCAGGCTCCCGTCGGTCTCCTTAGCCTTCGCGGCGTCGGAGTCCATCGCTTTCTCGCAGGTACGTACGGCGTTCTCGATCCTCTCCCATCTCTTCGCGCCCTCTTCGAGAGAGCCGTCGTCGAAGCTCTGTGGCTTAGCGTACTGTGTCGATATAAGGAAGGCACGTATCTCGTTCGCCGAGTACTCGTCGAGTGCGTCGTGTACGGTCCAGAAGTTCGAGAGAGACGTCGACATCTTCTCGCCCTCGACCCTGAGAGGACCGACGTGCATCCAGTACCGCGCGAAGTCGTGGTCGGTCGCTGCCTCTGTCTGTGCTATCTCGTTCTCGTGGTGGGGGAATACGAGATCACGTCCGCCTCCGTGTATGTCGATTGTCTCGCCGAGATGTGTCGTGCTCATCGCCGAGCACTCTATGTGCCATCCCGGACGTCCCTCGCCCCACGGCGACTCCCACGAAGGCTCTCCCTCCTTCGACTTCTTCCAGAGAGCGAAGTCGGCGGGATCGCGTTTCTTTCCAGACTCCTCGCCCTGCGACTCGAGCTCTTCGAGCTTCTGTCCCGAGAGCTTGCCGTACTCCTCGAACTCCGAGACGTCGAAGTAGACGTCGCCGCCTGACTCGTAGGCATAGCCCTTCTCGATCAGAGTCCCGACCATCTCGGCTATGTCGTCGATGTGCTGTGTCACGCGAGGACGGACGTTGACACGTCTGAGGTTGAGTGCCTTCATGTCGTCGTAGACCTGGTGCGAGTACCTCGACGCGACCTCGCTCGGGGGGACGTCCTCGTCGTGGGCTCTGTCTATGATCTTGTCGTCGATGTCGGTGATGTTCTCGACATGCCTGACCTCGTAGCCCTTGTGCTCCAAGTACCTGTGAAGGACATCGAAGGAGACCCACGTACGTGCGTGTCCGAGATGTGGGTCGTCACTAACCGTGAGTCCGCAGACGTAGAGAGAGACAACACTGTCTTCCGAGTCCGAGTCGCGCGGCTCGAAGACCTCCTTCTCGCCCGTGAGTGTGTTCGTGATACGGAGTTCTCCCATACAGAAGATAGACGTATCTCGGGTTTAACTCTTTATTAACCCACAAAAGTTAGCTCAGTGGGTTCGCCCAGATCCGAACCGATCTTCAGAAAGATCGATCATCACGAAAATCTTCAATTTTCGCGCTCATCGCAAATCCGACTGCCAGAGTAGTATTTCAGAGATCAAGAGCGGGTGTGCTTCGCACACCCGATCCCGCGCGTCGAGGGAGCGACACCGTCGATGGGTTCGCCCAGATTCGAACCACGGTCACGACGTTCCCTGATCCGAATCTGTTCTCACCATTCACTCGTAAAACCGTTCATGGGTTCGCCCAGATTCGAACTGGGGACCTCCTCCATGTCAAGGAGGTGTCATAACCAGCTAGACCACGAACCCTCACCCAGATCTTAGTCTCTCGGATTAAAGAATGTATCGGATTTTAGCTGAAGGCACAAGGCATTATATCGGTGGAGACGTACGTAGAAGTAGATGTTCGACTACTACCTCTTCGACCTCGACGGTGTCATAGTCGACGTCGAGGAAGAGTACAGGAGGGCAGTCTTCGACGAGGTCGAGGATCGTCTCGGACGTTCCTTCTCCGACGACCAGATACGTAATCTGTGGCACGGCATCGGCGAAGACTCACGTGACGAGATACTCCGGTCGTGGGGATACGACGAGCCGCGTGACTTCTGGGACGTCTTCGACGAGGTCGACACAGTCGAGAGACGTTTAGAGTACACCTACGCCTACGACGACGCCTACTCGATAGAGGAGATCGACGCGAAGAAGGGGGTCGTGACACATTCGCCTCCCGAGCTCGCCGTCCCGGCTCTCGAAAAGGCGGGACTCGACCACCATTTCGACACCGTCGTCTCGTGTTCGTACGACATAGGCTTCAAGCCCGACCCTAATCCGATACAGAGATGTATGTCTGAGATCGGTGCCGAGCCCTCGTCGGACGCTGACACCGAGTCTACCGTCATGGTGGGCGACTCGACCTCCGATGTCAAAGGCGCGTGGAACGCAGGTATTACTGCGAGCCATATCGACCGTCTCGGACATCCCGTAGAAGCCGACATAAACGTCGAGTCGGTCGACGAGATCGCGTCTCTTGACGCGGCGCGTATCTCGAACTCAGGCGACTACCAGTTCTCGACGACCTCTCCGGCGTTCTCGACCGACCTGTAGCCGACCTCGTCTTCGAGATCGAGCGACTCTACGGTATTCAAGAATCTCTCGACACCGTCCTTCGAGGCGCGCGGTTCGGCGACGAGGAAGTCGAAGCTCTCCCATCTCAGAGGCACGAACCCGAGACCGTGTTCCTCGGCGACGTCTTCGAGACCTATGCCGACCTTCGCCTTCCCGTTCTCGACGGCGTTCGCGACTCCGTCGTGTGATCTGAAGCTCAGAAGCTCGACTTCTTTCTCGTCTTCTTCGAGAATCTCGTCGAGTAGGACACGTGTACCCGACGCGTCGGTGCGTCCCGCGAACCTGATGCCGTCTTCGATATCTCCTATTCCTTCGTACCCCTCGGGATTACCCTCCTCGACTACGAGACCCACATGTCTCTCGTATCCCCTCACGAGACACGCGTCCTCGACACCGAGGCTGTCTATGTAATCGGGAGAGGGGCTAACCCCCGATATGTCGGCGATTCCGTCCCTGACTTTCCTCGCTCCAGCGACCGAACCGACATCGAGCCATCTGGATCTCGCGTCGGTATCTTCGACTGCCTCGTTTACGACGCTGTCCGCCCCGCCCACGCCGAGAAGAGCCGGAGGCTCGACGTCGTCTCCGAGGAGAACTACCTCGACTTCGTCGCCGTCAGCGAGGTAGTTGACCTCCGACTCTACGACGACGTATCCGTCCGCCTCCGAGAGAGAAGTCGTCGCTCCGCTTCCTTTGTCGAGGCTGTAAGCGAGGAGACCTCTCTCGGGCGACTCGACGAGACCGACGGGAAGGAGACGTGTCCTACCGACGTCGGAACGTACCGAGTCTGCCATCACTGCCTCTGTCTTCCGCGACTCGGGTACCTCGGGGAGACCCGCGGCGTGTCTTACGACGCGCGACGCGAAGAGACGGAAGATCGATAGGGCGCTGATCGGGTTCCCGGGGAGACCGATATACGACGCGTCGCCGAGCCTTCCGAATATAGTCGGCTTCCCGGGCTTTACGGCGATTCCGTGGAGTAACATCTCGCCTTTCTCCTCTATAACTCGGTAGACGACGTCGACTGCACTCGCGCTCGTCGAACCGCTTGAGAGGACGAGGTCACAGTCCTCGCTCGCCTTTCTCAGTACCTCCTCCATCCTGTCGTAGTCGTCGCCGACGTGTTCGTATACGACCGGATCTCCGCCGGCTTCCTCGACCGCGGCGGCGACAGAGAATGTGTTGACGTCGAAGATCTGTCCGGCTTCGAGACTCCCTCCGGGTCTGACTATCTCGTCTCCCGTGCTCACGATGCCGACCTTCGGCTTCTCGTAGACGTCGACCTCGTCGAACCCGAGCGCCGCGAGGAGACCAATCTCGCGCGGCGTGAGACGTGTACCCTTCGAGAGGACACGTTCGCCCGCGGCGACGTCGGCGCCCGCTGACATTATGCTGTTGCCGGGTGCGACCGCCTTGTAGACCTCGACAGTTCCGTCGGTCTCCTGAGTCTCCTCGACCATCACGACTGCGTCGGCACCCTCGGGTATCACCGCTCCGGTGGGTATCTCGGCTGCCTCGCCTTCGTCTACGTCTATCTCGGGACGGCTTCCCGCACGTACCGTCCCTATGCCTTCGAGTTCAACGGGGTCGTCCTCTGTCGCTCCGTAGGTGTCCTCCGCTCTCACAGCGTATCCGTCCATCACCGACCGGTCGAACCCAGGAACGTCTATAGGCGAGTCGACAGCCTCCGACAGAACACGTCCGTCGGCTTCTCTTATACCGACTGTCTCGGTACGTCTCTCGGTCTTTAGCTCCTCTACGACCTCGACAGCCTCTTCGAGACTCGCTAAGTCCCTGAACTCCTTTCTCGTGCTCATCTTAACATCCCCACTCCCAGTAGACTGCCTCTATGACCTCACCCGCGTCGTAGCCCTCGTTCTCCTCACCGGTCTCGATAACTGCGTCAGCCTCCGAGACACTCGACAGGACTCCCGCGCCGCTCGTTCTCGTCGGAACTCCAATGTGTTCTCCGTCACGTCTCTCTACACTCACACGTGTGAATGTTCTCTTGCCGACCTCCGAGTTTATCTTCTCGTCTAAGACACAGTCGACCGTCGGGTCTGGCGGCGCGTCTATGCTTCCGAGTTCACGGACGGCGGGGCGCACGAAAAGGAACGAGTTGACCACACAAGACACGGGGTATCCGGGGAGCATCACGACCGGTGTACCCTCGACGACACCGAGACCCACAGGATGTCCGGGCTTTATTCCCACTCCGTGGACGAGTATCTCGCCGTTTTCGTCTATGACCTCCGGGGTCAGATCTCTCTCACCCACGCTCGATCCTCCCGTAGTCACGACCAGATCGGCGTCGGCGGCGTCTACGACGGCTTCCGAGATAGCATCGAAGTCATCTTCGACTATCTCCCCATACCGCGGTCTGCCACCCCATCTCTCGACGTAGTTCGAGACCATCTCGCCGTTTGTCTCTATGATCTCACCCGGATCGGGGTCTGACTCGACGAGCTCCTCGCCCGTCGGAATTACTGCGACCTCGGGCTTGTCGTAGACCTCGACCTCGTCTATTCCGAGACTCCTCAGAACCGCTATGTCACTCGGACGCAGACGGTGCCCCTCGTCGACGACGGAGTCACCCACAGCGACGTCCTCGCCCGCGTTGCCGACGTTCTTTCCCCTCGACACCCCGGTCTCGATCTCGACCATCCCGCCGACCTGTCTCGTGTCCTCGACCATCACGACTGCGTCGGCACCCTTAGGTATCTCCTCTCCCGTGCTCACAGCCACTGCCTCGCCTTCTTCGACCTCTCCCTCGGTGACTTCGAGTGACGACGGCGACTCCGTACTCGCGCCGTAGGTGTCTTCCGCCCTCACGGCGTAGCCGTCCATTGCCGCCCTGTCGTAGCCCGGAACGTTCCTCTCCGCCTCGACGTCGCTCGCCGCAACTCTGGCGTCGGCATCTTCGAGCACCACGGTCTCCGACCTCTCTATACGTGAGACATGGTCGAGGAAGACATCGAGGGCGTCGTCGAGACGCGTGTTACTTCTGAAACCGTGCTGTTTTCGCATTATTACTGCTTAGTTACATCGGTCGCTCAATAATACTGTCGGACACTCAGACGCGAACCACAATCTTTTAGGCTTACCTAATAGAAGGTCGTATTAGGTCAACCTAAAATGACTACGAACCACACCATAGCTGTAACAGTAGCGTTACTGATAGCCACCTTAGGGCTTGTATCTGCGCCCGTGGGTGCTCAAGAGACAGGCAACCAGTCGAACTCAAACGTAACTCA
>JAXIOF010000043.1 GCA_034190545.1 Candidatus Afararchaeum irisae
GGAAGCCCCTCCCTCAGCGAGCGCGTCAGCGCGAGCAGGGTGGGGTAGTTCACTCGGGGATCACGTATCACTTCTTAGCACAAAGAGATAGAGATAAAGATGAAAATCCGCGACTCCCGTATATCCGAGACGATCGACGACGACCTCCTCGAACATTACGCCGACAAGGGGATAGAGAGTCTCTACCCTCCTCAGGAGAAGTCTGTCGAGAAGGGGGTCACCGACGGAGAGAGCCTCGTCGCGGCGGTTCCGACGGCGAGCGGCAAGACCTTCATAGCCCAGTTAGGGATGTTCTCGTCGGAAGGTAAGTCGCTCTACATAGTCCCCCTGAAGGCACTCGCCTCGGAGAAGTACGACGAGTTCTCGGAGCTTCCGGGAGTCGACGTCGGTATATCGACGGGAGACTACGACTCGACCGACGACTACCTCTCCGACAACGACGTCGTAGTGGCGACGAGCGAGAAGACAGACTCTCTGATACGTAACGGAGCCGACTGGATACGTGACGTCTCGTGTGTCGTCGTAGACGAGGTTCATCTCCTCGACTCGGGCGACAGGGGTCCGACTCTCGAAGTCACTCTCGCCAAGCTGAGACGTCTCAACCCCGAGTTACAGGTCATCGCACTGAGCGCGACGGTCGAGAACCCCGACGAAATAGCGGGATGGCTCGATGCCGAGCTCGTAGAGACCGACTGGAGACCCGTCGACCTCCGCAAGGGGGTCTACACTGAGGGCGAAGGAGTGATAGAGTTCGAGGACGTTCGTAAATCTAAGATTTGCGAGTTTCCACAAATCTCTGATTTGTGTTGTAGCCAATCAAAGATTGGCATACCCGCGAAAACGCGTAGCGTTTTCGGTTGCAACGAGACGCGAAGCGTCTCGTCATGCCCCGCTAATCAAAGATTAACAGACGCCGAGACCGAGATACAGACGAGAAGTGATCCTGTCTCGTCCCTCGTTACCGACTCGGTCGACGACGGTGGTCAGTGTCTCGTCTTCGTGAGTTCGAGGAGAAGCGCCGAGGCGACCGCGAGAAGGCTCTCAGATCTCGGCTTAGACACGGGAGAAGGGGTCGGAGAGGCGGCAAGACGTATACTCGAAGACGCCGACACGGAGACGGGCGAGAGCCTCGCCGAGTACGTCTCGGAGGGCGTCGCTTTCCACCACGCGGGTCTCAGGAGTAGCCACAGGAAGGAGGTCGAGGAGAGCTTCAGGGCGAGAGACATAAAGGTCATATGTGCGACACCGACACTCGCCGCTGGGGTCAACGTCCCCGCGAGACGCGTCATAGTACGTGACCACACGCGTTACACCGACGCAGGAATGAAGCCGCTCCCCGTCCTCGAAGTCCACCAGATGTTCGGAAGGGCGGGACGTCCGGGTCTCGATCCCTATGGAGAGGCTATCCTCGTCGCCTCGGATAACGACGACAGGGACGAAGTCTGGGAACGTTACATAGACGGAGAGCCCGAGTCTGTCTACTCTAAGTTAGCGAGCCGGAGTGCTCTGAGGACACACGTCCTATCGACTGTAGCGAGCGGCTTCGCGGATTCGAGGGAGGAGCTACGTAGCTTCCTCGACGCGACATTCTACGCCTACCAGGAGGAGGAAGCCGACCTCGGAAGTATCGCGGAGGAAGTGATCGAGTACCTCGAAGACGTGGAGATGGTCGAGGTGAGTGACGACGGCATCGAAGCCACAGACCTCGGACACCAGGTCTCACGTCTCTACATCGACCCCAAGACCGGAGCGGAGATAGTCGGGGCTCTCGAAGGAAGTGCAGAGACTGGGTTCGATCCGACGCCGCTGACCTTCCTCGAAGGAGTCTGTGACACACCCGACATGTATCCGTTCTACCTCCGGAAGGGAGACGAAAAGGAGATGCGTGACTTCGCGGTCAAACACGAGGAGGAGTTCGTCGATCCGCCGAGCGAGTTCGACAGGGGCTTCGAGTCGTGGTTAGCGTCTCTCAAGACGGCGCGTGTCGTCTATGACTGGATACACGAGGACGACACCGAGGAGATAGCCGAGGAGTACGGCGTCGGACCCGGAGACATAAACGCAAAGGTCGAACGTGCCGACTGGCTCCTCCACGCCGCCGAGTCGGTCGCCGAGACAGTCGGTACAGACGACGACATCTTGGAGACTGTTTCACGCACACGCAGAAGGGTCTCCGACGGTGTCGAGGACGAGCTTCTCGACCTGGTCGGAGTCAGGGGGATAGGACGTGTGAGGGCGAGACGTCTCTACGACGCAGGTATAGAGTCGAGAGACGACCTGCGTGATGCCGACGTCGACTCTGTGGCGTCTCTACTCGGAAAGAAGACGGCGTCGAAGGTTCTGTCGGAGACAGGCAGAGACATCTCTCCCGACGACATAGAGGCGGCAGTAAACGGCGAGGCAGCCGTAGAAGAGACCAAGCAGTCTTCGATAGGTGATTTCTGATGACCGGGACAGACAGAACGACGGGGGAAGGGACTCAGACACAGACTCAGTCAGAGACACAGATACGTGTCTTAGAGGCGGAGACGGAGACGGAGATAGACGATATAGACGGGTTCATAGAGGAGATGGACAGAATAGGCGAGAGACACGGCGTCGTGGTACAGGGCTTCGACGTCGAGTACTTAGCTTCGCGCCGACACGTCGAGGAGGCGGTGAGGAAGACACAGAGGGCGTTCGAGAGAGGTGAGAACGTCGCGAGGAAGAGGTCGATGGAGGTTCTTCTCTACGCCGCGGGGACACGTCAGATAGACGTGGCTACCGAGATGGGGGTCAAGGAAGGAGAGTCGACGTCGGTATTCGTCGTCTACTCGGAGTCGGACGGCTGTCGAGACCCCGACGAGGTCGACGAAGCCGTCGAAGAACTAAGTAACTCCGACTTCGTAAACTCCGACTCGGTCGGGAGATGGAACGGAGACAGCTCCGATCCCCAAGTGCTGAGGGAGTTCTTCGGTATAGGCGACGAAGAGATAGACGCAGTCGGCGAGTCGAAGCTCGAAGTACTCGTCCTCGAACGTGTCGCTCTCCTCGACGTCAACAAGTAAATATGATAGAGTCGACAGAAAACGGCGTACTGCGGGTTCTGAGCGATCCTATGAGGATAGCGTCCCTCGCCCACGTCACCGACATAGGACCCGACTGCGCGCGTTACATCGAGAGACGCCTCCTCGGTGTCGGAACCGAGACGCCGTGGAAGGAGATACAGGAGGCACTACACACGCTTGAGGACGAGGGATTCGTTGAGAGAGTCGAGGGGAGGACACTCAAACGCGACGTCCCGACGTCGTCGGTCAAACACACCCTCAAGAGACGCGAACAGGAGAAGGACACACGGATGAAACACACCTACTACGAGCCGACACCGAGAGGCGAGGAGGTCTACGAGGAGGTGATCGGGAGCTTCGACTTCCTCCCGCGCGAGACCGAGGCGGCACGTCTTATATACGAGGACGCCGAGGAGATCGCCGGCGAGATGAGTCAGGAGATCGAGAGAAGGAGGCACGCCGAGAGTGCCGACCTGATATACGCGCATTACTCGGAGGTCGAGGAGGCGATAGAAGAGGGAAGAGAGACGGTTAGGCTCGAAGGCGTCGAGGTAGAGATACTTCCCGAACTCAGCGTCGACGAGAACGCTTTCCGGCATTACGAGAAGGGGTCGGAAAGGGAGTGAGTTTCTCGACAGGCCAGGTTACATTATCCCGTCTCTCCGGAGTTCTAGCACAGTATGTCGAGACCCATCAACGAACTGTTTTCGAAGCTCGTCAAAGAGGCAGACGAGTTCATGAATTTTGACGGCAACATAGAGGATTACGACTTCGGTGACCGGCTTGTCGGATATAGTAGCAAGAGGGCGTTTCCGGACATGATACTCCGTGACGGAGGTATGATAGAGGTCAAGGATAGCAAGAGTTCGACTATGACATCTTTCAACTCGACGTATCCGAGCGGTGAGAAGAGCGTAGTCGATCTGGAGGAGATTACGGGGGAGACTAAACGTAGTATGCGCGAGTCCTTGGAAGAAGCAGAGGACAGTCCCGACTTTAGTGAAAAGAGAGACGTGTACTACCTCATAAGGACGAACCGAAACGACATACCCACGGTCTCGTTCGTCCACGGTAGCTACTTCGGAGACTCGGAGTCATCCGCCATATCCGAGACTATCGGTGAGGTTCTGAAAGAAATACGTCCTAGCGTCGACGAGGAGAGGTACGACGAGCTTCTCGACATAATAGACGACGAGGAGTATGTTCGGAAGCACTTCAGTCAGACACGGAAGACTTCGACCGGGGTCAAGATACGTTACCGTATTATGTACGAGGTCGACAACGATCTGAACCCAAACCAACATCCCGAAGTTCCGTCAGGGGCGTTGTCACTGGTAGTTCCGGAGTCAGAGTACGAGTCGACTGAGGAGTTCGGATCGCGGATAGACGCCGAGGTAGAGACATCGAGGATAAAACACGCCTACCCGGAAAGGGAAGACGTCTTCTACGTCGCAGTTAGCCGTGCTTAGTAATCGAGAACTACTGACCACTCAGTCCTCAGCGAATGAGGTTATGTCCTCCTGACCGCTCGAATTATCCGTACCCGACTCGACCTTTCCTCCCCATATCTCGTCGAGGTTTTCTGTATACTGGTAGTCGTCGTATAGCTCTGAGACATCATCAGCAGGTCTCTCTTCCTCGATGCGCTCCTGGATTAGTCTGTGGTAGCTACTGTCCTTCTCGACGAGAACTACGTCTCTGTCAAGCTGGTCACAGACGACTCCCGTAGTGCCGGTTCCCGCGAAAGGATCGAAGACCTTGTCCCCAGGTAATGTAGATGAGAGAACTATCCTCGTCAGAAGCTCAATAGGTGCCTGCTGTTTATGGACGCGGTCGCCGTTTTCGTCACGTAATGGCTCGTTCCCGGCGAAGTATCCCGATGTCAGCTCACGCACGTTCTTCCAGACGTCGGTCAGATATATACCGTTCTCGCGCTCGCGGTCGTAATTCTCCGGAGTTGGTGGGTCGTGTCTGAGACGGTTAAAAGTCGCGGGCTTGTCTCCCTTCGTGCAGAAAGCGATAATCTGGTATTTCTTACCGAAACGGTACTTCGACGGTACAGCCGATGTAGTTTTTTCCCAGATAATCAGGTTCTGGAACGTCCATCCAGTGTCCCGAAGAATACGGAGGACATCGTCGGCGTTTTTCTCACGTTGCATAAAGTAGACTGCACCACCCTCAGCGGTGGCGTCGTATATCTCGGCGGAGACATCGCGCATCCACGCCCAGTAGGCGTCTTCCTCCATCGAGTCGTCGTGGCTGGGGTAATCCTTGCCTTGGTTAAACGGTGGGTCGAGAAAGGTGAGATCGATATCCGATACGGTGTTCTCACGGAGATAATCGAGACAGTCGTCGTTGACTACGTTGACGTTTGACATCGAGACCTGCGTAGATTTATACCGAGTTGATCCAAAAGTCTTCGTGTTATGTTCGGAACACTCGAACGATCCGACTACTTCGACGAGCCGGTAGATATCGAGGTCGAACTCACCGACGAAAGGAGACCCGACGGTGATGACTGGGAAGAGATAGAAGACGCGGTACGTGACTCTCTAGACCGACTTCCATACAGTTTCGAAGTTAGAAGCCGTAGGACGGGCGACGAACTCACGTCTACGTCTCTCTGAGCCGTCTCACTGTCCTGTCCAACAGTATAAGTAGCTTCCGCCGTTTATACAGTTAGAGATGCGAGATTCAGTCACGCGAAGGCTTGAGTACTCCGTCTCCTCGGCAGTCGCTGTTCTTCTCGTTCTCGGTGTCGCACCGTCGACCGTCTCGGCGACACAGAGACACGGGGCACCTGAGGGGCTCTATGTCCACCAGATGGCTCACGTCGTATTCTTCGGAGCCATGGTATACCTCGTCTACAGGATACGTCAGAGCGGCAACCTCGGCGACCCCGCGTGGTCGAAGATCGCTGTGTGTGCGGTCTTCTTCGCGGTCTGGAACGTCGACACCTTCGTGACACATTCCGCTCTCACTCAGATTCCCGAGTCGGCTTTCGTGGGATCAGCTGTGAACTGGAGCGAGTCGCTCAGACTCTCGAACACGGCTCTCGTCTACTACGTCGGGAGGTTCGACCATCTACTATCCGTACCGGGGATGCTCTTCTTCTATCTGGGTCTGAGGGAGTTCAATAAGGGCGAAGACACCGACGACCGTGGGATACAGAAGGAGGCTGAGACGTGACCTCTTCCTCCGTACTTCTGCCGATGGCTCCCGTCTGGGTCGTCGACATAGTCGGATCGGTTCTCATGATGGTCTTCGCAGCCGCGTGTGTGGTCGAGGGAAGGAAGTTCAGCCGGAAAGTCTCGGGAGCGATAGGTACCTACATACTCTGGATGTCGTATGTCTTCGCTCTGTTCGCCTTCTCACGGTCAGTGGGGCATATACTCCGCCGTGTCCTCGTAACAGCAGGTAGGACACGTCTGTGGGAGTCAGTCTCGCCGGTCAGCGGAGGTCTCAACAGCCTGACCTTCATCGTCGTCGCTACACTCACTCTCTACTACCAGAAGGTCAAGGAACACAGCGACTCGCTGAGAAGAGAGATAGAGAGACGGCGCGAGACCGAGGAGGAGCTCAGACGCCACCGTGAGAACCTTGAGGAGGTAGTGAGACACCGAACCGAGGATCTGAGACGGAGTAAGAGGAGGTACGAGGATCTCTTCAACTCGATAAGCGACCCCGTATTCGTCCACGAAGTCGGTGGCAGCTTCCTCGACGCAAACGACGCCGCTGTCGAGAAGCTCGGATACTCACGTGAGGAGCTACTCTCGATGTCTCCCGAAGACGTCACAGCCGACCTGGGGAAAAGTCCCGAGGAGATTACTGCGGAGATAGACGAGAAGGGGGAGCTCCTATTCGAGGCGTCGGTGATACACAGCGACGGCAACGAGACTCCCGTCCTAATACATTCGTCGACGACACAGTACGACGGCACAGACGCCGTGCTCAGCATAGCTAGAGACGTCACCGAGGTCAAGGAGAGGGAGAAACAGCTCAAGGTTCTCGACAGGGTTCTGCGTCATAACATGCACTCCGAGATGAACGTCGTACTCGGTTACGCGAGGATAATACGTGAGAGATCCTCGGGAGAGATCCGTGACGAGGCGGCGAAGATCATAGAGACTGCTGAAAGTCTCATAGAGACGACCGACAAGGAGAAAGAGATAGTCGATGTCCTCTCGGAAGACAAGAAGAGTACCGTCTTCGGAGTAGACACACTCCTCGAAGGACGTATACAGACTCTGAGAGACAGATATCCCGACTACGAGATCGTCTACGACGCGCCCTCGCCCTCGAATCCGGTGGGCGTAAGGGCTATACCCGAGATAGGGAAGGCGATAGACGAACTCATAGGTAACGCAGCCGAGTACAACGACTCCGACTCGCCACGTATTGAGGTGAGTGTGAGCACGAGACCGAGCGAGGACTGTGTCGAGATAACTGTCGCAGACAACGGACCCGGAATCCCCGACGAGGAAGTCAGGGTTCTCCCGACGGAGACCGAGATACAGCCTCTCTACCACGGAAGCGGTCTCGGACTGTGGCTCGTACACCACATAGTAGAGAGGTCGGGCGGCTCTCTGAGATTCGAGGAGAACCAGCCGAGAGGTAGCATAGTACGTATGAGGCTGCCGTCGGCGAACAGCAGTTCATAGTACGTAGGTGTCGCCGTCTTCCCCCATCGCGTCGCGTTCGTGTCGGAAGAAGTGTGAGAGATGGACGAGTGCGGTCTCGTCGGCATCTATCTCGTCGGCGAGGTCTAACGCGCCCTCGTAGGTCATGTGTTTGTCGGCGAAGGAGTAGCCGTCGTCGGAGATCTTTCTGTCGATGACATCGGTCGACGCGAATGCGTCGGCTACTACGAGATCCGGAGACTCCATGGCTTCGAGACTCCCATCGGGAATCTCGCGCGAGGTGTCTCCTGTTATGCTGAGCTTAGCACCCGAGTCGGGATCGGTCACGACGACACCGTAGGTCTCTAAGGGAGGATGGTGTACGGGAACGAGACGTACTTTGAGACCCGCGAACTCGAACTCCTCGAACGGTTCGACGTCGTGTCTCTCGAAGATCCTGAGGTAGGAGTACTTGTCGTCGAGGACGTAGTCGAGTACGTTCGGGGCTCCGTAGACTTCGACCTCCCCGAGTGTTCTGTAGAGGTTCCCGAGACCCGAGTAATGGTCGTAATGTCCGTGGGTGAGGACGACACCGTCGAGAGAGTCGACGTTCTCACGCAGAAGCTGTGTCCTGAGATCGGGCGAGGCGTCTATGAGTAGAGTCTTACCCTCGTTCTCGACGAGAAGAGAGAACCTCGTCCTCTCACGTCCCTCTTCGGTGTGACGCTCACACGTCGGACACGAACAGCCTACCTGGGGCACACCCGCGGAGTCTCCTGTTCCGAGAAGAGTCAGCCTCATCTCGGGTCAGTCGTCGGAGTGGCTGTGGTCGTGGTCGTGGTCGTCGTCATCCGCGACCGAGGTGGGTGATCCCTCCATCATGTCCATCTCCTTGAGGTTCTTCCTCTTCTCGAAGCTCCCGACAGCGTCGATGAGATCCTGCTGTGTGAGTGTCGTCCTGTCGCCCTTGAGAGCGTCGAGGACAGCCTCACGTAGTACGAGACGCAGGTCGCTTCCCGTGAGTCCGTCGGTCTCCTCGGCGAGTTCGACGGGGTCGAAGTCCTCTATCTCTATGTCGCTCGTGACTATCTCGAATATCTTCGCCCTCATCTCGTCGTCGGGAGCGGGGAACTCGAGTATCTCGTCAAAACGTCTCCAAGCGGCGTGGTCGAGTAGCTTCGGATGGTTGGTCGCGCCTATCAGGAGTACGCTGTCCTGTACGAGCGATATGTCGTCTATGCTCTTGAGGAGTGTGTTGACAGCCCTCTTGAGTGCGGCGTGTTCCTCGCTCTCACGCGTCTTGGCTATCGAGTCGAACTCGTCTATGAAGAGTATACACGGCGAGAGTCTCTTAGCGAGTTCGAAGACCTTATCGACGTTCTTCGCGGTCTCTCCGAGGTACTGAGACGTGATCATCGAGAGCTTGACCTCGACAAACGGCAGGTCGAGCCTCTTGCTCAGAGCCTTCGCGGTACTCGTCTTACCCGTTCCGGGAGGTCCGACGAAGAGGAGCTTACCTATCTCGCTCAGACCCACCTGGCGGAGGTAGTTACGGTACTCTATCGCCTTCATGACCTTCTTGACCTCGCCCTGCTGTTCGTCGGTGAGAACTATGTCGTCGAGGCTCTGGTCGATCTCCTCGGGAGCGAATATCTCGACGAGTTCGAGCATGTTCTCGACCTCTTCTTCCTCGTTCACGAGGTCGTTGACGAGTGAACGTACCCACTCAGTATCGGCTTCCTTCGGCGGGTTCTGTGCCCTCGAAGTCTCGTAGTCTATCTCAAGGTCGCCGTCTAGCTCTCCGTTCTTGATCTCGTCGTAGTAGTACGCGAGAGTGGGATTGTTGAGTATCCTCTCCTCTGTGGCGTTGTCTGTGTACCAGTCGGTAGCGAGATCCGTAACAGTGAAGCTCAGCTTCCCGTCGAAGCTGTTCCTGTCGGTAAACGGGAGCGTCTTCACCGAGTCCCAGACGTCCTCGGTGTCGAATATCTCCGCGACCCTCTCCTCAGTTATCTCGACGGGACGTTCTATCTCGCCCTCGCCGTTCCAGACAGTCTTACGTAGCTTGGGCGGGAGGTCGTTCTCGTCGAGTTCGGGGTTGTCGTTGTAGACCTCCGCCGTTAGCATCAGCTCAATGACATCTATCGGTTCCATTCTGCGCTTCCTAAATATACGTGTGCTAACGACATAAGCACAACGTTCTGTCGCGGGTGTCTCGTTATCTCGTTAGCGCGTTATGACCTCACAGCCGTCCTCCTCGACTACAACAGTGTGTTCCGCCTGTGACACGAGACAGCCCTCGTCCTCCGAGAGGGTCGGGTACGAATGTACGATGTCACGTCTTTCGAGACGCGAGACTGTCATGTCAAGACGTTTGGGGGGGAGCCATCTCTTAGCGAAGGGGAGGGTCCCGTAGTCGTCGTTGATCGTCGAGAGGAGGTCACGCGCCGCGTTCGACCTTATACGCGCGTCGGGCTCGACGAGCGAGTATATCTCGGCGGAGCCCTTCTCGTTGACCCTACCGGTTCCGTCGGTCGCGAAGGGCTCTATGGCTACGACGTCTCCCTCGTCGAGCGTTACACCCTGGTCGACTGCGTGGTTGGGAATCGAGGGTGAGGTGTGCTGTTCGTACTCGTCGAGACCGTGCCCCGTGAGGTTGTAGACGGGGTTGAATCCCTCGTCATTTATCGTCTCCTCGATTACGCGTCCTATCTCTGCTGTCGAGACGCCCGCCTCGACTACGTCTATCGCGGCTTCGAGTGCCTTCTCGGGTGCTTCGGCGAGATCCGTGTTCCCGGTCATGTCGACTGTGACCGCGGAGTCTGCTATCCATCCGTCGACGTGTACGCCTATGTCGAGGTTGACCATGTCGTCGCCGAACTCCGTCTCGTCGTCCCTCGAAGGTGTGGCGTGTGCCGCCTCCTCGTTACGGGATATGTTGACGGGGAAGGCGGGCTCGCCTCCGAGTTGACGTATCCTTTCCTCGGCAGTCTCGGCGACTTCGAGGAGTGGGACTCCGGGCTCGACGGAGTCAGCAGCCTCCTCACGTACCTCGACGAGTATCTCCCCCGCCTCACGGTGTTTCTCGTAGTTAGTGTCAGTGTCAGTGTCAGTGTCAGTCATTATATCCAAGACGTAGTCTTCTTTCTTAAGACTGTCCTTGGAGTATGGTTTCGTCTCGGCGTTTCTCCAGGACACGGATAAGACGTCTCGCCCAGTCGAGCTTACGTGACTTCTCGGGGCTGACCGAAGGATCGTCGAAGTCGAAGCCGACTAACGAGAGGGAGTAGGCTCCGAACTCATCGGCGAGGAAGGCGCATCTGTCGCCGTCGGTGAATCCGCCGAAGTTATGGACGTCTCCGAAGGGACGTGTCTGTGTCGTGCCGAGAGTATTAGAGAGGTCGAACTCCTCGATCCATCCCTCTATGAGGTCGGTGTTGTCGCCGTGGGCGTGTACTGCGACGACTGTGCCCGACTGTGAGAGATCCGCGGCGTGAGACGGGGAGCCGTCGAGGTCGGTACAGACTACGTCGGGATCGACTCCGGCTTCCGAGAGACGTTCTGAGGCTGCGTCGGCGGCTACTACGACTGTGTCTTCGGTTTCAGGATCAGGAATTCCGTGGATCTCGTCTTCGAGACACGGGGCGTTTCCCACGACGTAGACGGTCTTCGTCTTTATAACCGAGCCGAGACGTCCGAGGTCGAAGGGATCGAGGTACGAGTCGAGTAGCTTCGCCGAGGCAAGGTCGTCGTCGCGCGAGTATCCGAGGTCTTCGAGTATAGCCTCGTAGATCGGTTCCCAGTCTTCGAACTCCATTCCGTCTCAGTCGTCCTCTTCGAGGTCGATTACGTTCTCACGTCCGAGACGCAGCTTCGAGATCCTCCCCTCGTCCTCCATGTCGCTCAGAACCATGCTCGCCTTGCTCTTCGACCATCCCGTCTCCTCGACTATAGAAGCCTGTTTCATCCTTCCGTCGTTCTGTCGTAGTAGACGCAAGACCCTGTCCTCGTCAGTCAGAAGCTCCTCGTCGACCTCCTCCTCAGTGTCTTCGTCCTCCGACTCGTCCTCCGTCTCAGGCTGTCGAGGTGTCTGGGAACCCGATCCGTTCCGAGTCACGGCTGGCGTTGGCTCAGGAGGTCTATTTCCGCCCATCCTACGTCCGAGGTAGACACCACCGAAAAGACCCACTACGAGGAGGAAGACTCCTATACCCACCTCAAGCTCTGAGAGACCCGAGTCTGCCGAGTCAGTCGGAGGCTCTGACCCCGATCCCGACCCAGAAGTCGAGTTCGTAGTCAGGACGAGACGCGGTCTGCCGTCCTCGAATGCTCTCTGTCCCTCCCACTGGTACGAGTTCTCCCCCGATACGTCGGCTGGGGGAACGACATCCGTCGCAGTGAGACCCTCGTCGTAGCGTATTATGAGACGCTGTCCCTCTCCTACGACGAAGCCGCCCTCGAAGACGTCTCCGACGACGACCCTCGATCCGTTAGACGAGGTCGATGCGAATCCCGTCCAGTTGAAACGCAGGCGCGCAACTCCGACGCTCCCGGTGACCGTATCACGTACGAGGAGATCGCGTTCGAAGTCGTTGAGCGACATCTCACGTCCCGTCTGGTTGACAGCCACAGTGTTGACCTCCCGAAGTCTCTCCTCAATACCCGTGAATATCTCGACCTCGCCCAAGTTATACTGAGTCCTCAGATCACGGAACCCCTGTATCTCTTCCTCAGTGTTAAGCTGTCTCCTCATCTCGATAGTCCAGGTAGCCTTGCCGTTCTCGTGTATATGTATCTCGAAGACTGTTATGTCGAATCCATCGGGGCTCGTCTGAGGAGTCTGTGCCGAGACAGGGGCTGTGAGAAGAGACAGAGCCACCACAGCGGTCAGTAGGAGGACGGCGTTCCGACGGCTAACTCTACCGAGACGCCGCGATCCGTCCGATTCCGAATCTGATACTGACTCTGACCGTTGGTAGCTCATATGTCTTCTGAGTTACTCCGTGACGACGCTGACACCGATCTCCATCTCGACCCCCTCAACGTCCCACGTCTCCGAGAGGTCGGGCGATCCGAGGCTCGTGAACTCGTCGGTGCGTGTCTCGTCGGCGACGAAGTCGCGGTCGATGAGACTCTCAACTCTATCATTCCGGATTTCGAGGTCTACCCTTATAGGCTCCTCGACATCTAGTTCGAGTTCCTTCCTCATCTCCTGTATACGCCTCACTACCTCTCTCGAATACCCCTCCGACTCTATCTTGTCGTCGAGTGTGGCATCGACATAGACGTCTCCCGCGCCGAAGTCAGCACCTCCGACGTTTTCGGGAGTCTCGTCTACGAACTCGACGACCTCGTCAGTGATCTCGACAGTCTCGCCGTCGACCTCGATTTCGTCGGAAAGATCCTCCTTAGTCGTACCCCGTATCTCCTCGCCTATCTCTCCCGCGAGAGAGCCGTACTCGGGTCCTAAGACGTCCATCCTCGGCTTCGCACGTCTCACGAGTTCGTCCCAGCCGTCTACGACCTCGACCGACTTGGAGTTGACTCTGTCGAGAAGCAGGTCTTCGAGCGCCTCAACGGCGTCTCTCACGGTCTCGTCGTCGGTGTCGACTACGATACGCTTGACAGGCCATCTCAGCTTTCTGCCCGCCTTCTGTCTCGCGTTCGCCGCCGCCTCCTCTATCTCCCTGAGGACTTCTATGCGCTGTTCTAACTTCTCGTCCCTGTACCCTTCGTGATCCGTGGGCCAGTCGAGTGCGTGTACCGTCTTGACGTCTCCGAGGTTGTCGTACATCCTCTCAGCGATATGGGGAGCGAACGGAGCGATCATACGTACTGACTCGTCGAGAACCCTGTAGAGTGTGGCGTAAGCCGCGAGTTTGTCATCGGAGTCCTCCTCCTCCCACATCCTCGGACGGACGACCTGTATGTAGAACCGCGAGACGTCGTCCGTGATGAACTCGATTAACTCGTTGAGAGCCTTGTGTATCTCGAACTCCTCCATCTCGTCGGAGAACTCCGACTTCACGGTTTCGAGACGTGACAGAACCCAGTCGTCTGTCTTGGTGAGTTCGACGTCCTCGACAGTCGTCTCGTCGGGGTCGAAGTCGTCGAGATCCATGTAGGGCAGAGGGAAACGGTAGGTGTTCCAGAAGACGTTGAGCTTCCTCTGGGTCTCCTCTAGCTCGTCCCACGAGAACCTCATGTCCTCGCCCTTCTGGTTGTGCGACAGTAGGAAGGTACGTAGAGGGTCGACTCCGTACCTCTCGATAGCCTCCTGAGGAGTGACTATGTTGCCCCGTGACTTCGACATCTTGAGACCGTCCTCGTCGAGAGCGTGTCCGTGCATCAGAACCTTCTCGTAGGGTATCTGGTCGAGCGCGGAGACACCCATTCCTAGCTGTGACCAGAACCAGCCACGTGTCTGGTCGTGTGCCTCGATTATGAGGTCGGCAGGCCAGAGCCTCTCGAACTCCTCGTCGTTCGAGGGGTAGCCGAGTGTTCCCCACGACGCCACCGAAGAGTCGAGCCAGACGTCGAATATGTCCTCGACCCTCTCCGCCTCGGAGCCACAGACGTCACAGTCGACACGTATCGGGTCGACGCCCGGACGGTGGAGGTCTACCTCGTCGACGTCGTCGATTGCCTTCTGTCTCAGTTCGTCTCTCGTCCCTATACACGTCTCGTGACCCTCGTCACAGATCCAGATGGGTATTGGTATTCCCCAGTAACGCTGTCGTGAGACGTTCCAGTCACGTGCGTTCTCGACCCAGTCCCTGAAACGTGAGTCACGTGCCCAGTCGGGGTACCAGTCGCTCTTGTCTATCTCGTCGAGGAGATCGTCCTTTATGTCGGTGACAGTGATGAACCACTGGTCGGTCGCTATGAATATTATGGGGGTGTCACACCGCCAGCAGTGTCCGTAACGGTGTTCGTGGCTCCCCGAAGAGAGAAGTAGACCCTTCGAGTCGAGGTCTTCGATGACGTCGTCGTTGGCGTCCCTCACGAACTCTCCGGCGTACTTCCCCGCTTCGTCGGTGTAGACTCCGTCGCCGCCGACGGGAGAGAAGACGGGGAGGTCGTGTTGGCTCCCGAACTCGAAGTCGTCGAGACCGTGCCCCGGCGCGGCGTGGACGAGTCCGGTGCGTTCGGAAGTCACGAAGTCGGCGGCGTAGACACGGTGGACTATCTCGTCGGCGTCGAACTCCTTCTGTTTTGGAACCTCATCCTCCAAGGGATGTGTGTACTCCTTGCCTTCGAGTTCGTCGGCGTCGAGAGTCTCGACGACCTCGTAGTCGTCGTATCTTCCCTTACGCAGTACGTCCTCGACGAGATCCTCGGCTACGTAGAGTACGTCTGTCTCACCGTTCTTTTCGGCTCTGACCTTGGCGTACTCGGTCTCAGGGTCGACACCGACGTAGATGTTAGCGGGTATAGTCCATGGTGTCGTCGTCCAGATTACGAGGTAGGCGTCCTCGCCCTTGACGGGGAACTTGACGTATATCGAGGGTGACTCTATCTCGTCGTACTCGACCTCGGCGTCGGCGATCGCGGTCTCACACCTCGGGCACTGGTTTATGACCCTCTTGCCCTGTTCGACGAGATCCCGGTCGTGTGCCTTCTTGAATCCCCACCACGCCGCCTCCATGTACTCGTTCGAGACGGTTCTGTAGGGGTCATCCCAGTCCATCCAGACACCGAGCGACTCGAAGTCGTCGTTCATCGCGTCGAGATTCGACTCGGCGAACTCCTTGCACTCGTCTATGAAGTTCTCGACCCCGAACTCCTCTATGTCACTCTTGTTCTCGAAGCCGAGCTCCTCCTCGACCTTGACCTCTATCGGAAGACCGTGCATGTCGTACCCCGGACGGTCGGTGACGTTGTGACCCCGCATCCTGAGGTAACGTATAACGGCGTCCTTGAGTGTCTTGTTCCACGCGGTTCCGAGATGCATCTGACCGCTCGTGTAGGGCGGTCCGTCGACGAAGAAGTAGTCGGGATCGTCCTCGTGTACCTCCTTCGTGTGCTCGTAGGCGTCCTCGCGGCTCCAGTACTCCTTGACCTCGGGCTCGACCTCGTGAGGATCGTACTGGTCGCTGACCTCGTCGATATCCATGCTCATACTCTTAGACTCTCTCGAAGGTTTAAGAGAATACCGTTAGGACAAAACCCCGAGAGAGCACGACTTCTCTCGCGTGCAAATCCACAATAATTAAATACTGTTCTCGTTTTGCTTCGGTAGTGGCGGACAAGATAGCGTGTGTCAAGTATACGAGTCTGCTTGAGGAGCTCGAAGTCGAACAGGAGGATCTCGACCATATACTCGACAGCCTTCTCAACCAGGGCTTCGTCACGACGGTTAAGTTAGACGGCGAGATGGGGTACTGTCTCACACAGCACGGTGCCGAATACACAGAGGACTGGTTCCGGTCTCTCGACATAGACATAGGCGTTGAGGAGGTCACACTCGAACATCTCGTCGAGATGCTTGAGTCGACTGCACCTCCCGACAGACAGAGTTAATGGCGACGCCGACTTATCTCTTCTAAGAATGGACGTGGATGATACAGACGAAGGAGACGGAGGAGACACACGAGAGGAAAACGTTCAGCGCGGTGATCTCTGGGTCGAGAAGTACCGTCCGCGCACCCTCGACGACATAGTCGGACAGGACGATATAACAGAGAGACTCAAGTCGTACGTCGAGACCGGAAACGTTCCAAACCTTCTGTTCTCGGGTCAGGCAGGCATAGGAAAGACGACGTCGGCACACGCACTCGTCCACGACCTCTACGGCGACTCGTGGCGCGACAACTTCACCGAGCTAAACGCGAGCGACGAGAGAGGCATAGACGTCGTGAGGGAGAAGATAAAGAACTTCGCACGCACCTCCCCCGTCGGAGACGCCGACTACAAGATAATATTCCTCGACGAGGCGGACTCGCTCTGTGTACCTCCCGGTACAGAGGTCGTGACAGGATATCCGTCGTCACCCGAGGTCAAGGCAATAGAAGAAGTTGACGAGGACGGCGAACCGATTCCGTCGGTCGATTTCGAGACTAACGAGATACAGTCGGACTCGGGAAGGCTCGTCGACTCGGGCGTAGCCGACTTCTTCGAGATCGAGTTAAAAGACGGAAGGACGGTGACGGCGAGTCGCGAACATCCCTTCTTCACCGTTGGAGACGACGGTAGACTCGTGGAGAAGGAGCTAAGGGAACTCGAAGTCGGAGACGAGATTGCCGACTTCAGAGACGATGTAGGTGTGTCAGGATGTGAGACGTGTGGCGACTGGACAGCCGGGAGGTTCTGTTCTGTCGGATGTAAGGACGAGGGTCACAGTCGGGAGATGTCCGGAGAAGGTAACCCGATGTACGGAACCGAGTGGTCCGACGAACGCCGCGAGAAGATAGTCGAGAAGCTCTCGGACGGTAGACTAGCGGGAGAAAATAACCCCAACTATGGCGGCGACTACCACGGCGTCCATGTGTGGGAGATGGGCGAAGAGACTGTTAGGGTTGCGAAGGAGAACCTGAGTGAAATGAGGTCGGATACTTCGTGGGAGGAATGGGTAGTCGACGCTGACGCTGAGGAAGTCAAAGAGAGAATAAGCAAGTCGGTTTCGGACTGGTGGGAGAACTTAGACGAGGAGAGAAAGGAAGAGATTGTTCAAAAGATAAGAGAGAACACTGATTACCCTGTCTGTGACATAACCGGCGACGACAATCCGATGCGAGACCCCGATGTCGCTGAGAAAGTCTCGGAAGCCCTGATGGGTCACAAGCCTTCGGGAGGATATCCGAACAACGTCCGATACGAGGACGAACTCGGTCACGTAGTCCGCTCGGACTGGGAATACGAGGTCGCGGAAGCACTACAGGAGGAGGGCATCGGTTACGAGTACGAGCCCGAGTTCGAGCTTTCGGAGTCGTCTTACTACCCCGACTTCGTCCTCGACGACATAGTCATCGAGGTCAAGGGAAACGCAGAGATGTGGGGACGTCTCGACAAGATCGAGGAGTTCCTCGAAAAGTACGGAGACGAGTACAGCCTCGTAGTAGTTGGAGACGAAAGGGTGCCCCACAGCCGCCATTTCGGACTGGAAGAATTCGAACCCGCGGTTCTTGATGGAGGCATCCGTGAGGTCGAGACAGCCGAGGTCACGAGCATAGAGTACAGCCACCGTGGAAAAGCATACAACATCACGATGGAGGGCACTCCCAACTTCATGCTCGGGAACGGAATACTCACTCACAACACGAGCGACGCTCAGCCCGCACTCCGTCGTACGATGGAGATGTACACCAACACGTGCCGTTTCATACTCTCGTGTAACTACTCGTCGAATATCATAGACCCAATACAGTCTAGATGTGCTGTCTTCAGGTTCTCGCCCCTCGACGACGACGCCGTCGCGGAGAGGATGTCATACATCGCTGACGAGGAGGACGTCGATGTCACCGACGACGGACTGGACGCTCTCGCTTTTGTGTCTCAGGGCGACATGAGACGCGCAGTCAATGCCTTACAGGCGGCGTCGTCGCTAGGGGAGACAGTCGACGAGGACGCAGTCTTCTCTACGACATCGACCGCGAGACCCGAGGAGGTCGAGACCATACTCACGACAGCAGTTGAGGGTAACTTCGGAGACGCGAGAGACGAGATGGAGGAACTCATAAAGGGAAGAGGGATCGGAGGCGACGACCTCATAGACCAGATCCACCGCTCGGTTCTCGACCTCGATATAGACGACGCTCTCAAGGTACGTCTGATGGACAGGATAGGTGAGGTCGACTACCGCGTGTCGAGAGGCGCAGACGAGGAGATACAGCTTCAGGCTTTCCTCGCGTCGCTCGCACTCGGTGACGAAGAGAGCCGAGGTGTCTGAGATGTCGGAGCCAGACCTCCCGATTCCGGTTCTCGACAACCACATGCACTGTGACCCGAAGAAGGGCGAAGGAATAGATGCGGTCAAGAAGTTCGAGAGAAGCGGCGGGACACATCTGTGTATGGTCAACAAGCCGTCGTGGGGATACGGTATACAGGCGTCGTCGGGCGACGACTTCCGCGATGTCTTCGATTACAGCCTCTCGACTGCCGAAGACGCCCGCGAGGTCGTGACCGACGTCTTTCCCGTCTTAGGTGTCCATCCGGGTCTAATCTCGAACCTCGTCGAGTGGGGTAAGTCGGTCGACGAGGCGGAGGAGATAATGAAGGAGGGTCTCGAAGTCGCCGCCGAGTACGTCGAGGAAGGAGAGGCGGTCGCTCTCAAGTCAGGGCGACCCCATTACGAAGTCTCCGACGAGATATGGGAGGCGTCGAACAACGTGATGGAACACGCCTTCAGGCTCGGAGGCGAGATCGACTGTGCTGTACAGCTTCACACAGAAGGAGCGAGCCAGTTAGAGGAGATTACCGACACGGCTGAGTCGGTCGGAATGAACCCCGATAGGGTCGTCAAACATTTCGCTCCACCTGACCTCGAAGGTCCGGTACCGTCGGTCTTGGCGAAGGAGGATCAGATAAGACAGGCAGTCGAGGAAAGAGACGACCGTTTTATGATGGAGACCGACTACATCGACGACCCCGACCGTCCGGGTGCAGTCCTTGGTTTACGTACCGTACCTCGGCGTGTACGTTCTCTGATCGACGACCACGAGAAGGTCATGTACGAGGCGAACGTCGAGACGCCCGAGGAGATCTACGGCGTCGAGATGAGTCTCGACTGATACATTCGTTGTCGGAGTCGTCTTTCGCGTTCTAATCTCCATGTTAAACAAGGATAGTTCGGAAGATTTAACGTGCGACGAACGGATTTCGAAGTATGAACTTCGAACCCACCGACGACCAGGAAGCCTGGAGAGAAGAGGTCAGAGAGTTCGTCGACGAGGAAATCGTGCCCGAGGGAGACCGCATAGACAAGGAAGACGAGTTCCCGCACGACGTCGCCGAGAAGATCGCTGACAAGGGATACTTCGGGGTTCCCTACGGCGAGGAGTACGGTGGACCCGGGAAGGACTACCACTCCTACGCTTACACAATAGAGGAGATCGCGAGAGGAAGCGGGGGTCTCGGAACAGTCGTCGCCGCACACGGACTTCCCATAAACGTCATAGACAGGTTCGGAACAGAGGAACAGAAGGACGAGTGGATGCCGCCTCTCGTCAAGGGGGAGAAGATAGGAGCGTTCTGTCTCTCGGAGAGGGGGGCGGGAAGCGACGTCTCTAAGATGACGACGACCGCCGAGAAGGACGGCGACGAGTACGTCATAGACGGTGAGAAGATGTGGACCTCTAACGGCGCAGTCGCGGGCACTGCGATCATATTCGCCAAGACCGACCCCGACGCTGGCGGACGCGGAAT
This sequence comes from Candidatus Afararchaeum irisae, assembly GCA_034190545.1. Taxonomy (NCBI): domain Archaea; kingdom Methanobacteriati; phylum Methanobacteriota; class Halobacteria; order Halorutilales; family Halorutilaceae; genus Afararchaeum (SeqCode); species Afararchaeum irisae (SeqCode). The sequence goes on from JAXIOF010000043.1 coordinate 20,030, forward strand.
ATCCGCCTTCGTCGCCGACATAGAGGACAACGACTCGTTCGAGATAATGAAGGTCTTCGACAAGCTCGGAGACCACGGAAACCCCGTCTCAGAGGTCAACATAGACGGTCTACGTGTTCCCGAGGAGAACATGATAGGCGAAGAGGGTGCGGGTCTCAAACAGGCTCTCATATCCCTCAACAGCGGACGTGTCTCGATAGCCGCGCGTTCAGTCGGAATCGCACAGGCGGCACTCGACGCCTCGATAGACTACGTCCAGGAGAGGGAGCAGTTCGGAGGACCTCTTTCGGGCATGCAGGCTATACAGCACAAGATTGCCGACATGGACGTCAAGACAGAGAACGCACGTCTCATCACACACAAGGCGGCGGACATAAAGGAGAGAGGAAACGGAAACCTCATACTCGCGTCTTCGAGGGCGAAACTCTACGCCTCGGAGGTCTCACGTGAGGTCACCAACGAGGCTGTCCAGCTCCACGGAGGATACGGCTACATAGACGAGAAGCCAATAGAACGGTACTACAGGGACGCACGTATAAACGAGATATACGAGGGAACGAGCGAGATACAGAGGAACACGATAGCCGAACAGGTTCTCCAGTAGTAGTGTAGACGGGGCAGAGACAGCGCAACACAGTTTTAATCTTCGAGACAAAATATCCGGCATGGCAGACCGCGACGAGGAAAGGAGAGACTGTCCCGCGTGCGGCGGCGTGGGTGAGTTCCTGCGATCTGACAGCTGTCTCGTCTGTGGAGGAGAGGGAACTGTCTGGAGACGGTCAGGAGGCTCACCGACTCCGAGGGAGAAGAGGATAATAGGAGCCGCGGTCGGTGTCTTCCTCGGTCTCTGGATAGGAACACCCGCGGGATTCGTGATAGGTAGCCTTCCGTCATACTCGCTCCCGATGATGCTCTTCTGGGTCAAGTTCGTGATAGCGGCTGTCTTCGGAGCCGCGGGATATATCGCGGTTAGGTCAACCAGTTAGCAGTCTGAAACGAAGGACTTTAGTTTCCTTAATGGGTAATCTTCGGTTGGCAGAGAATGGACTGCAAGACATTACCATATGGTAGGGCGAATAGCTACGCTGAGAACCAAATTGGGGGGGTGAACCATGGGACAGCATAAACCCAGCGGCATAAAGAGATGGTTCTACACGACGGATCACTCCGACGTCGGGGCAATGTACCTGTGGCACACCGTCTTCTTCTTCGTGGTCGCGGGCGCGGCGGCACTCCTGTTCCGTCTTGAGCTCATGACGCCGTCGGCGGGTCGGTTCCTCTCGCAGGTCGAGTTCAACTCGCTTGTGACACTCCACGGCGGCACGATGATTTTCATAGTCGCGATGTCGGCTGTCGCGGTCGTCGGGAACTACTTCATACCCCCGATGGTCGGAGCCGACGATATGGCTTATCCGCGTGCCAACGCACTAAGTTACTGGTGTATGGCGGGCGGTTCCTTCCTGATATGGGTGACGGCTGTCACATACGTCCTCGGAGTCACAGACCTCCCGTTCAACGGAGGCTGGACGACGTACGCTCCGCTGTCGCTCAGGATGGGACTCGGAGGGAAGCTCTGGTTCCTCGGTATCGTACTCACGGGAACTAGCTCGACAGTCGGGTCTGTCAACTTCCTCGTGACGATACTCAACGAGCGCGACCCTGAGATGGGTCTCTTCGACATGCCCGTCTTCATCTGGGCGATGGCGTTTGAGGCGATACTCGCCGTCGTCGCTCTGGTTCCGCTCGTGGTCGCGATGGCACTGACGTTCCTCGAAGCCACCTACGGCTTCGTCTTCTTCGACCCCGCGAACGGTGGGGCGCCGATACTCTACCAGCACTTCTTCTGGCTCTTCGGACATCCCGAGGTCTACCTCGTCCTACTGCCGTTCCTCGGATCGATAGGTGAGATAATACCGAGGTTCTCGGGAAGACCCCTCTACGGATACAAGTGGTACGTCGCCGCACTCGGCTTCATCACGACGATGTCGGCGCTCGTCTGGGCGCACCACATGTACACGACAGGGTCGCTCGGCGGAGCCAAGTACGGCTTCATGCTCACGAGCCTCAGTATCACAGTCGGATTCGCGGTTCTGATATTCAGCTGGATGGCGACGATGTGGGGGGGGAGCATCAGTCTCAAGACGCCGATGCTCTTCTCCGTAGGCGCGGGAATAATGCTGATACTCTCGGGACTCGACGGAATAATGCTCGGAAGTCCCGTGCTCGACGAGTTCTTCCAATCGAGCTACTGGCTCGTCTCGCATTTCCATTACACCCTCTTCGGAGGAGTCATAATGGGATTCTTCGGCGCAGTCTACTACTGGTTCCCCGCAATGACGGGCAGGATGTACAACGAGAGACTCGGAAGATGGCACTTCTACTTCACAGCCGTCTTCGCGCCTCTCACATTCCTCGGTCTCGCGAAGCTGGGTGAGCAAGGAATGATAAGAAGGTACGCCGACTACACCTACAACACGGGTCTCCAGTCGACACACGAACTCACGACTGTCGCGGCGTTCCTCCTCGGAGTCGGACAGGTCATTTTCGTCGTCAACGCTCTGATGAGTCTCAGAAGCGGTGAGAAGACTCAGGAGCCGTGGGAAGAAGAACGCAAGAGAATGCCGTCGCCCGAGTGGGACGGCATGCCCTACACGCCTCCGACTCCCTCGAACGTCTCACAGACAAGCCCCGACGGAGGAGCCGATACAGAGACAGGAACTAATGTCGAGACTGACGGAGGTGTAGAGGATGAGTAAGACGTCAAAGACTACGGCAATCGGAGTCGGAATAGCGCTCTTCTTCATGTTCCTAGCTCTGTTTATCGACTTCCAGAGCCTGATACGTGGACACGGAATAATGATAGAGTCGGGCGGCTATCCCGTCCAGGTTACTCAGAACATCAAGTTCGTGGGCTTCGTAATCGCGCTCGCGCTCGGAGGAGCGACACTCCTTTATATCATCTACATGATGGTGAGGTACTCCGAGTCGATAAACCCGTCGGCTAAGCCGCTTCCCGAGGGATGGATGAGGATACCCTTCGGTGTCTGGACCGGTGCGGTCGCCCTCCTCATAGTCATGACAGTGATGATGTCGGTGGGAGGACTCGCGGAGCTCGATAAGCCTCCCGAGGATAAGCCCGAGATGACGGTCGACGTCACGGGTATGCAGTTCGCGTGGATGGTCGACAATCCCCACGTAGACAGCGGTACGATAATGACGGCAGGTAACGGTAAGATGAGGATTCCAGCAAACACTGTCGTCCATTTCAACATCAAGTCTAGGGACGTGATACACAGCTTCGCTATACAAGCGCTCGGATTCAAGGTAGACGCAGTTCCGGGACAGACTAACACGGGCTGGATAATGGTCGAGGAGCCCGGAACCTACACCGTAAACTGTGCTGAGCTGTGTGGATCGGGACACTCTAAGATGACAGGAAACATACAGGTCATGCCCCAAGACGAGTACGAACAGTGGGTAAAGAAGAACGGCGGTAACGTCTCTCTCGGAGGTGGGAACTCATGAGCAGTGAAGAAGTCAGGTACGGAGAAGGCGCGGAAGGCTTCCCACACGCAAGCGCAGCGCCATTCACTATAGTCCTCGGACTCGTGGTTCTCTTCGTGGGTCTCGCGGTCAAGGGCGCGCTTCCGATAGGCGTCGGAGCGGTGATATTCCTATTCGGAACATACAGCTGGACGAGAGACTACGCGAGGGAGTTCGAGAGAGGCATAATACCCGAACAGAAGAAGGAGTTACTCGACTTCAACAGCGGAATACTCGCGCTCGCCTTCATCGTAGTCTCGGAAATTATCGCCTTCGGAGTCCTCTTCGGAGCCTTCTTCGTCCTGAAGGCGAAGAACGGACCCTGGCCTCCTGAGGGACTTCCTGGATTAGATGTCCCATATGCTCTCGGACTAACAGTAGTCCTACTCACGAGCGGTCTGACGATGCACTGGGCTGAGGAGCAGATAAAGGAGGGCAACCGAGGTAAGTTCCACATCGGACTCGTAGCCACAGTCCTCCTGGGTCTCGTCTTCCTGGCGGGACAGGGATTCGAGTACATGCACATGGTCGCAGAGGGCATGGTTCCGAGTGCCGGAACCTACGCGTCGACCTTCTACGCACTCACCGGAACTCACGGTGCCCACGTCGTGCTCGGTCTCATAATGATAGGAATAGTCGGTGTCAGGTCGATGTTTAAGGGGCACTTTGGCTCCAAGAGACATCTCGCTGTGAGAACCACGTCGCTGTACTGGCATTTCGTGGACGCCGTCTGGGTCTTCATAGTCGCGTTTGTCTACCTCAGTGTGGGCGGAGCATAGGACATCACGGATCCTATTTCTTAGCGCGAACCGCGTAGAATAGAAAGTAATCACAAGACATAGATGACACTCAGCCTACGATCGGAGGAAGGATCAGACAGCACCGACACGGACACAAATACGGATACGGAGGGCTGCGATCTGTGTGACCTCCCGACACCTGACCCACCCGTAACGAGGGACGACGTTGACGGCGGTTTCTGCTGCCGAGGCTGTCTGGAGGTCTACTCCGAGTTCGGAGAGGTAGACCCCGACGAAGTCACCGAGTACGCCGGAGACGAGACAGAGACACAGATAGAAGACCCAGAGACCGAGTACCTAGCAGTCGACGGAATGCACTGCTCGACGTGTGAGGCGTTCATAGAGTCACAGGTAGCCTCGGAGGACGGCGTCGGCTCCGTCGACGCGAGCTATGCCTCCGACATGGTGAAGGTGTCCTACGACGACGACAAGACCTCAGAAGACGAGGTCCGTGACGCAGTCACGGGGTTCGGTTACAGAGCACGAAGCATAGACGTCGAGAGTCCCGAGTCGAGTGACGTGAGGACAGCGATCCGGCTCGGTGTCGGTGGTATCCTCGGCATGATCACGATGATGCTCTACATCGGCTTCCTCTATCCGATGTACTTCGGCTTCGAGTCGTCGGTATTCGGTTCAAGTGTGTGGGGGTCAATAATTCCTACTGAGGTCTGGCTACTAACAACGGTGATACTCGTCGTAACGGGCTTCCCGATACTCCGGGGAGCCTACGTCAGCCTCAGGTCGGGACAGCCCAACATGGATCTCTTAGTCGCGGTAGCCGCCGTCGGTGCCTACGTATACAGCGCGGGCGTCGTACTCACAGGAGGAAACGAGATCTACTTCGACATAACTGTCGTTATTGTCGTCGTCGTCTCGGTCGGTAACTACTACGAGGAGAGGATAAAGAGACGTGCGACCGACGTCGTAGCAGAGCTCAAACAGGAGAAAGCCGACAAGGCGAGGAGGGTCGCCGACGATGGACACGAGACAGTCGGAATAGACAGACTCGACGCCGGAGACCGTATACTCGTCAAGCCCGGCGAGAGAATACCCGTTGACGGAAAGGTCGTCGAGGGAACACCCGCGGTAGACGAGTCACTCGTCACAGGGGAGTCTGTTCCGGTGAGGAAGCAAGAAGGAGACCAGGTCATAGGCGGCTCAGTCGTCGCCCAGAACGCCGTGACAGTCGAGGTCGCCGACGAAGCCACGAGCACACTCGACCGTCTCGTGGAGCTACTCTGGGAGATACAGTCTTCACGTCCGGGTGTGCAGAGGCTCGCCGACAAGATAGCCGGCGTCTTCGTGCCTCTGGTTCTCACGGTCGCGGCTGTGACATTCGCCGCACAGGTCGCCTTAGGGTCGAGTCTCGAGTCGTCGGTTCTGACAGCCCTCTCGGTTCTGATAGTCTCGTGTCCGTGCGCCTTGGGAGTCGCCACTCCGCTCGCAGTCGCTTCGGGAATAAACGACGGTCTCAGACACGGCATAGTCGTCAACGACCCGTCTGTCTTCGAGAAGGGCGGCGAGGTCGAAACCGTGGCTTTCGACAAGACGGGAACTGTCACGACAGGGGAGATGGAGGCTCTCGAAGTCGAGGGTGACGAAGAAGCCGTAGAGAGAGCCGCCGCAGTCGAGGAGTTTTCGAGCCATCACATAGCCGACGCCTTGACGTCGGAGTTCGGGTCGGACAGAGAAGCCGAAGAGTTCAGACAGCACCCCGGAATGGGTGTCAGCGCCGAGGTCAAGGACGACAGGGTCTACGTGGGTAGCTCCGAACTCTTCGATGAGAAGGGTCTCGAAACAGAGGTATTTGAGGAGACAGCCGAGGAGGCGCGCGAGTCGGGCAAGGTTCCCGTCTTCGTGGGCTGGGACGACACGGCGAGGGCGGTGGTAGTCGTAGGCGACAAGACAAGAGACGGCTGGGAGGAGACAGTCGAGGAGGTCGCAGACGGACGCGAAGTAGCTATCATAACCGGCGACACAGCCGAAGCCGCCGAGAGGTTCGAGGGCGACGGGGTAGACCACGTCTTCGCAGAGGTTCCCCCAGAGGCAAAGGCGGAGATAGTCGAGAGACTCAGGGCGGAGTCCGACGGTGCGACCGTGATGGTCGGCGACGGAACCAACGACGCACCCGCTCTCGCAAAAGCAGACCTCGGAATAGCAGTCGGAGACGGTACGACTCTCGCTGTCGACGCCGCCGACGTGGTCAACACGACCGACGACATAAGAGCCGTCCCGGAGATATTCGAGATGACGGAGAAGACGAGAAGGAGGATCAGACACAACCTGGGCTGGGCGTTTCTCTACAACGCCGTGGCGATACCCGCCGCGGTCACGGGACATATTAATCCTGTGATCGCCGCGGTTGCGATGGCGACAAGCAGCCTCCTCGTCGTGGCTAACTCGTCACGTTCAGTCGTTTAGGCTTTCGAGGTAAGAGTCGACGTACTCCTCGACGCCGTCCTCGAATAGCTCGGCGAAGAGCCTCCTCTCGTGTTCGAGTGCTTCCTCCTTGTGTAGCTCGTATCCGTTAGTGATCGACTGTTTGACGGTTCGTATAGCCTCCGACCGTCTCGAAGCTATCCCCTCGGCTACCTCATACGCCTTTTCCTCGGCGTCGTCTACGACTTCGTTGACGAGATCCATAGCGTCTGCGTCTTCGGCGTCGACAGTGCGTCCCGTGAGAGCGAGATCCATCGCGTCGGAGAGTCCGACGAGACGCGGAAGTCGGTAGGTTCCTCCCCAGCCCCCGAAGATGCCTATCTTGACACCGGGCTCCCCGAACTTCGACCTCGGTGTGGCGTACCTGAGGTCACAAGCGAGTATGAACTCGGTACCTCCTCCCATACACGCGCCGTCGACCGCGGCTATGACTGGAGCGGACGAGTCCTCTATGGCGTCGGCGACGGAGTGTCCGAGACGCGCGAACTCCTCCGCGCCTTCGGAGTCGAGTGTACGTACGTGGCTGACGTCGGCTCCGGCTATGAAGGCGTCGCCCTCTCCGCGTATGACCACTGCGTCAGCCTCCTCTCCGGCTTCTGTAATACTGTCTCTGAAGTCACGTAGCATCTCCTCGTCGAAGGCGTTGCGTTTCTCGGGTCGGTCGACGGTGACCGTCGCCACACCGTCGTCTGTCTGCTTCCTTATCATAAGCCGACTTCGGGAATTAGACATATACTACTTTACTTTGGAGTCTACGGGTGTCTGTCTGCGTATTATATGCAAACACATATGGGTTTGTGAAACCCACTCCTAACACATCGATGAGTGCGTTCAAAGAGGATCTGAGAAGGCTCAGATCTGAGCTCCTGTCCCTGACTCAGGAGGTTCAAGTTCGTGAAGCCTCAGTATCTCAGCCGTCTTCTCGTGAGATTGAACCCGAGGAGCTGAGGAGCCTCATACGTGAGATGGTGACTTCCTCCGACCTCAAGCCGGCTATGCTCTGTTTTCTTGCTTCGAGGATTGACGAGTACGGCTCCGAAGTCACAGAGGGTGACCGCGACCACCGGGATCAGACAGCCGACTCCGACTCGTCGGCGTCGGTAGACGTCTCGAAATGCGCCGGGATACAGCTCATACACACGGGTCTGTGTAGGATAAGAGAGATAGTCGACGACCCTTCGTCGTGGGAGGACGTCGGTTTGGAGCCCGTCGAGGAGGACATGGAGCTCCTGGGAGCCGACATACTCGTGAGCATAGGTCTGGGACGTCTCGGCGACGACCTTCGGATGGGTACACGTGTCATAAACTCGTTCGGAACCAGTCAGGCTCGTAAGATAGACACAGACGACCCCGAGTCCGTCGTCGAGGAGGACGCGGTCGAGTACACACAGGCGTACCTCGCAGCCGTCTCGATAGGAGCCGACGGTGACCCCGACGACGAGGTAGTCGAGGTAGCCGAGAGGCTCGCGCTCAGAGACGCGTCGTCAGTCTCGTCGGAGACAGAACCCGATCCCGAGGACTACGTGAGCCCGAGAATAAACGGCTACCTCGAAGACGTAATCGAGTCTGGGTCACTGGGTCTCGAAACCGAGGCAGAACAGAGTCTTTGATCAGATCAGTCGAGACGGACTGCTGTGCCGTAGGCTATGACCTCCGAGCCGCCGTCTGTGACCTGTGAGCTCTCCATTCTGACGTTGACGACTGCGTCGGCACCCATCGACTCGGCGTCCTCCTCCATCCTCTCGAGAGCCTCCTCACGCGCTGAGGTCAGGAGGTCAGAGTAACCCTTTAGCTCTCCCCCTGTGAAGTTACGTATCGCCTGTATCAGATCCATTCCGGCGTTACGTGCCTTCACGGTGTTTCCGCGCGCTATACCGAGTGACTCTTCTATCTCACGTCCAGAAACTGTCTCGGTGGTGACTGTCTTCATATCCGAGATAAGTCACGGTGCGACTAAGCACTTGTCATGGTCAGTGTCACGGTCCAAGACGGTTCTTCCTGTCCTTCATCTCCTCCTCGTAATACTCGAATGTTATAGGCATCCAGTCCTTCGCGAGGTCGAGTATCTCTTCTGACATCTCACGTACCTCCCACTGAGCGTCGCCCGCTGCCCTCATGTCGAGTATATGCATCAGACCCCGCGCGTTTATCGAGAAGACTACGTTGACCTTCGTCGCCTGAGGAAGTACGAACCTCGCGTCCTCGGCGGGAACCCCGTCGTCTATGAGGTCGAAGTAGGTCTCGAAGTCGTCGTAACACGTCTCCAAGAAGCTGTGTTTCCTCTCCTCGGGAGGGACATCGAACTCTATCTTACCCGTCTCACGTGACTTCCACTCCTCCGCAGTCACCGACGGTGGCACGACGACGTACTCCTCAACGTCCTGAAGACCGTCGATATCACCACGTCCCGGAACCGTGTAACGCAGTGACTGGACGTCGAACGAGGCGTGTCTGTGGCGTGTGATCTGTGCCATACAGACACGGCTCATCGACCTGACCGAGAAGGTAGCCTGCGGGTGTTCGAAGGGTCCGTAATGCCCCCTCCGCATAAGGTGGTGTATCAGAGTTTCCTTCTTGTCGTCTAAGCTGTCGCCGTCGACCGACTCCATCACCTCCTCGAAGCTCTTGTCGGCTACCCATTCGGTCATGTAGTCGTTCCTCGCCGCCCTGCACGCCGTCTCCTCGGGATCGGGGGTCGATTCGAGTAGGTCTACCTCCATCCCGGTGTCAGTCTCGGTGTCAGTCTGTGTGTCTTTAGATGTCATCCTTACGCTTAGCTTACTACTGTTTACTGTGGTCATCCGGCTCGTGTGTCTGTATCTCGGCGTCTCCGATTGCCTCTACAGCCGTCTCTACGTCCTCAAGGCGGCTCCTGCATTCCTCCAAGAGTCTCACGCCCTCCTCGTATAGGCTCAACGACTCGTCGAGTCCCACGTCGTCGGACTCTAGACGTTCGACAACCTCGTCGAGACGGTCGAGCCGTTCCTCGAAGCTCATCTCGTCGTCTGTATCTGTATCTGTGTCTGTATCTGTGTCAGTCTGAGTCATTTATACAAAGTCTCCTTCGGGGTCTCGTTCTCGTTTGTGTGTACAGACGTCTTCGACACGGCTCTTTACTCTTCCGTCGGAGAGTCTGACCTCCAAGGTGTCACCCTCGTCTAAGTCTTCGGCACTCGTGACGACGTCACCGTCCGACTCGGCGACCGAGTAGCCTCTCGAAAGGACGTTGAGAGGGCTGAGTGAGTCGAGGAGATCCGAGTACCTCGATACCTCGTCACGTCGGTCTTCGAGTAGGTCTTCGACGCCGCCCTCTAGACGTTCCTCAAGCTCTTCGAGGCTCTCGGAGTAACTGCCGACGACGTCGTGACGGTCTAAGAGACGTTCGTAGGTGTCGAGTCTCCTGTGGTACGAGTCTATCTCGGAGTAGACAGCCGACTCGATCCTCGTCTCAGTCTCTTCGAGACGTCCGAGTAGGTCACGTCTCTCGGGGACAGCTATCTCAGCCGCCTCGCTGGGTGTCGCGGCTGACTCGTCGGCGACGAGGTCGGTGAGTGTGTTGTCGACCTGGTGCCCCACCGCACTCACGACAGGCGTCTCACAGCCGTAGACGGCGCGGACGACCTCCTCCTCGTTGAACGCCCAGAGGTCTTCTATCGATCCTCCGCCTCTGCCGACTACTACGACGTCACAGCCTTCGGAGTCGATCTCCTCGATAGCATCACGTATCTCGGGAGCCGCGCCGTCGCCCTGTACCTTCGCGGGCGAGACTGTAACGTCGACGGGGAAACGTCTCCCTAAGACATCGAGTATGTCGTGTACCGCAGCACCCGAGTCGCTCGTGACGACGCCGACATGGTTGGGAAAGTCGGGTATCGGCTTCTTGTGTCGGTCGTCGAAGAGACCCTCGTCGTCGAGCTTGTTCTTGAGTCTTATGAACTCCTCGTAGAGGTCGCCTCTCCCCGACTCAGACATCGACTCGACGTATAGCTGGTACTCGCCTCTCTCCTCGTAGACCGATACACGTCCCTCGGCGATGACCTCGTCGCCGTCGTCGGGGTCGAAGTCAAGTGACGACGCGTTCCTCCGGAACATCACACAGCCGAGTGACGATCCGTCGTCCTTGAGGCTGAAGTACATATGTCCGCTAGAATGGTGGTGGAAGTTCGAGACCTCGCCGCTCACAGCCACGTCCGAGAGTTCGGGGTCTGACTCAAGGAGGCTCTTTACTGTCTGTGTGACCTCCGAGACAGTGTAGACGTCGTCGGCGTCGGCATCCGCGTCTGGGTGTGAGGTCTCCGGATCACGTGGAGCTTCAGAATCGGAGTCGGAGTCAGAGCCGGAGTCGGAGTCGTCGATAAAGTCGTCGAGAGATGTCATTTGTGTCTGTCAATCAGAGTCGTGAGGTAGTCCTGTGACTCGGGATGGAGATGTGTGTAACATCCCACCGTGTTGTACTCGACGACGCCGTCACGGTCACCGTCTATTCCCTTTCCCCTGACGACGTCGAAAGCTGTCGTGGCGTCGCGGTCTATCTGTGTCTTCGAGTAATGGAACTCGTGTCCATTAAGTCTTCGGCGTCCGAGGACGTCGGAGGCACCAGTGGGCTCGACCTCGGTGTATCCCACCGCCTCTAACGACTCCGTCATCTCGACCTGTGACGGCAGTACACCCGCCATCTCGTAGGTCTCTCCGTCAACGGTGAGCGACTCGCTGAGGTACATGAATCCGCCACACTCACCCAAGATAGGCTTCCCCTCAGACGCGGCGTCTAAGACGTCAGATCTCATCGACTCGTTGTCCTCAAGCTTCTCGGGATGTAGCTCGGGATAGCCTCCTCCGAAGTAGTAGGCGTCAGCCTCGGGTAGTTCGTCTTCGAGGGGTGAGAAGGTCACGACCTCGGCGTTCGAACTCAGGACTTCGAGGCTACGCGGATAGTAGAAGCTGAAGGCGGAGTCACGCGCGACACCGACGCGTATGTCTGAGTCGGCATCATCGGCTGTTTTATCAGTCGTACGGCGTGGATCGGGAGTATCGGCTTCGGACGCGACGGATTCGAGAGCCTGCGTGTCGATAGAGTCGGAAGCACGCGAGAGAGCGTCGTCGTCGAACGGCGACTCGTCGCCCATTTCGAGACCAAGATGCCGACTCGGAACTTCGAGGTCGTCGGACCGCGGTATGTTTCCGAGGAACTCTATGCCGACGGCTTCGAGTCCCTCTCTTATTCCGGAGACGTGTCTGTCGCTCGACGCCTTGTTGGCGATAACACCCGCGACTTCGACGTCCGATCCCCGCGCCTGAGCGTACTCAGCGAATCCGAGAGCCGTCGCGGCGACACTCTCCATACCAGCGGTGGCGTCGACTACAAGGACGACGGGAAGACCGACTGTCTCAGCGACCTTCGCCGTACTCTCGTCGTACGAGTCGTACATCCCCATGACTCCCTCGACGACGCCGTACTCTCCATCGCCCCTCGCGTAGTTACGTCGGACGCCGTCCTCGCCCATCATATGTAAGTCGAGTGTGCGCGAGGGCTTCCCCGTGACATACTCGTGGTGGCTCGGGTCGATGTAGTCGGATCCTACCTTGTATCCCTGAACGTCTCCCTCGTCCGTGAGTGCATCCATCACCGCAAGCGTCGCAGTCGTCTTTCCGACTCCGCTCGAAGTCCCCGCTATGACAAAGCCTCTCATTAACAGATCTTCGTGAGAGTAGAACCTAACGGTTACGTTACGTTACGTTACGTTACGTTACGTTACGTTACGTTACGTTACGTTACAGTACGTCGTCGGAGGTCAACTCCGGAGTAGACGCCGTAGCGATGAACCAAGTATAGAGCGACCGCGTAGCTTCCGAAGACGTAGACGCCGATGCCAACTGCGGAGATGAGAGTACCGGGAGACAGACCCTCTCCGAAAACTCCGAAGGCGGACAGACCGACGAGTATCTGTATCACGAGGGCAGTTCCGACAAGCTTACCGAGGAACTCAAGCGAGCCCCCGGATCTTAAGTAGACCGCGGCAGACACAGCCGACAGAAGTAGTATCATACCCGAGAAGACCGACGGTTCGAAGCCGAAAAACGGAAAGAAGACCGACGGTTCGAAGCCGAAAAACGGAAACACGTATACGGCGAGGTAGCCCACTGTCTGGCTTATTATTACAGACCACGCGAGGACTGTCAGAAGCACGGTCAGCAGAGACGCTACTGAGATGTCGGGAAGTGACCTGTGTGTCTCCATGCCGCGGCTACAGATTCCGTCTATTTAAGATTTCGGGGGTGTGACTCAGAGACCTCCGCGGCGTCCTCCGCCGCCACGGCGTCCTCCCGAGAGGGACATACGTCTTCCGACGCTGTATCCCTCCTTCCTGAGCTTCCAGCCGTATGCGAGTCCTATCGCGAGTCCCGAGAGATGTGCGAGACGTGCGACGCCTCCCGCACCGGCTCCGAAGCTTACCGTGAGGAAGACCTCGTAGAACGCGAACAGCGAGGTGGCTACCCAGAGAGGCATGGGTATGAAGAAGTAGAGGTAGATACGCATGTTGGGGTTGAGAAGCGTGAGAGTACCCAAGACGGCAGCTATCGCTCCCGACGCACCCAGGACGCCGCCTACACCACCCTGTGCGATAGTCACTCCCGTCTGTGCGAGTCCAGCGACTACGCCTCCGACGAAGAAGAGTCCGAGGAACTTACGCGTGCCTATGCGTTTTTCGAGGAAGGTTCCGAAGAAGTAGAGGACTAGCCCGTTGAAGAAGATATGCATCGGATTCGTCGTCGAGTGAGAGAATATGCTCGTGATCCACGTCCAGACGTAGAGAGGGTTCTCGGTGGTGAGTATAAACAGAGATATATAGATCCTTTCGGGAGCAATCTGTGAGACCACTAACTGGAGAATGTATGTCACGACCATCGCCGCGAGAAGGAGATAGGTCGCGTTTCCGCGGAGTCCCGTGGGCAGACCGGGTAGTAGAGACGAGACAGCCGAAGACCACGACGAGTCCGTCGACGCGGGCTCCGGCTTCGCGCCTCGCGTCTGTGGGCTCTCGTACGACGACAGTTTGGGGCAGTCGTGGTTCTCGGGGAGACGGTGTTCGGAACAGAAGGTGCCTCCACAGAGACGGCAGTCGTAAGGCATGCCGTCGATTTCCTTGCCACACTCGTCGCAGGTTTCCATACACGCGATAAGCCCTCGTCGGGTATATAACTTGGTGTACTGTGCTGTAGTACGAAAAGCTGTTTTAGATACGAGACCGTAGATAGGGTGATGAAGCCCTACGAGAGGGAGACGCTTCTCGAACGCGTAGACAGAGGTTCGTCGTTCGTCGGGAGCGGAGTACCGGAGGAAGTAGAGGTCGACGGAGACGAGATACGTCTCAAGGAGGTAGTCCTGAGTCTGCGTTCGGAGTCGAAGCCCGACCCCGACTACGACCCCGAGACTCTCAAGAAGAAACTCAGAAGAAAACGGAGTTCGCTGTATAACTCGCTCCAAGATGAGGACAGCGAGATGTCATATGAGAGGGGTAAGGAGATAGTCGACCTTATCGTGGGACTCGACAGGGCACTCACGTCTATAAGGGAGTCGGTCAAGGGATCGAGAGGCGACCTCAACGAGGAGGCACGGCGTGCCGAGACAGCCGACCAGAAGAGATGGAATAACTTCCTGAACAAGGTCACAAGCGACGTCGAAGAAGAGAACCGCAGGCGCAGGTAGTCAGTAGTCAGTTAAGTCTCTCGTCGAAGGACTTGGCTTCCTCGTCTGTGAGTGGTCTGACACGGCTGTCGTTGTCACCGAACTCCTTTCCAAACTGGACTTTACGGTCTCCGTCGGGGAACTCCTCCTCTGTACAGGGTGACTTACCGACCGTACTGTCGTTGACAGCCATGGCGTCCTGTAGCCTCACTAGAACTCCTTCGACCTCGTCTGCGGATATGTTTCTATCCATACTGACTTTGACCTCCTTTGTCTCTCTAAGACTGAAACGTTTTTCCTCGGAGTAACTGGTGTTGTGGGTGTAGACACGGACATTCATCACAAAGGGAACAAAGTCGGTGTCAGGACACGACAGTTCGAGAGAAGTATTTACGGTTACTCCGAGTTCTGATTCAGACTCAGATAAGGAGACTCCCGTGGCGTTGGCTCCTGCGAGTCTGTACGACTCCTGTGGCGTCGAGAGACAGCCAGAGAGTAGTACGAGAAAGGCGACTGAGACGAGAAGTGTTCGGCGGTAACTCGAGGTCATATCTATGCTAATACCGTGATCCGAATATAAAGCTTCTCAAGGATCGAAAGTTGGGTAATGCTCAAGCACAAAGACAGAAAGATGCGCCTCTTCACCGACGTGATGCTCGGAAAGCTCACAACTTACCTGCGTATGGTGGGACACGACACCGTCTATGCTCTTGAAGTCGACACCGAGGACGACGACTCAATAAGGGAGTATCTGAGCGACGATGGTCGGACTCTTCTCACACGTGACATACAGCTCGCAGAGTCGGTCACACCCTCGGTTCTGATAGAGTCGCGCGACATCGAGGATCAGCTCAGAGAGGTCTACGAGACAGGGATCGGTCTCGAACTCGACGAACCCGAGAGATGCTCCGTCTGTAACTCCGTGGTCGAGGAGACTGACGAGATCCCCGACCGCGACTGTGTTCCCAATAACGTCGAGACCGTCTGGAGATGCACCGGCTGTGGAAAGCTCTACTGGAAGGGTTCACACTGGGACGACGTGACTGAGACGCTGGAGAGGGTGAAATCGGAGACGTAGTCAGCCGCTGACCTCCTTCTCGTAGAAGAGACGTAGTAATACATAGGCATAGAGAGAAGTCCCCACGAGAGTCAGAAGGCGTCCCGGGAGTAATAGTGAGATCGGGATGACCGAAGACGCAGTCTCGACGACTAGACCCGATGCGATAACTGCTATCGAGGCGAGCGCCGTCTCGTCGTTCGCACCTAAGAAGGAGCCGACGTTCGGCGGGTAGAACTGGTAAGCCACACCCACAATCGTGAGACCGAGGAATCCGAGGACGTTGAGACGTGCGTGGGTTAGCCTTAGATCCGAGACGGAAAAGACGTCGAACGCGAACCCCAAGCCGATCACGACGCCTAAGGCACCGAAGACCGCGCCCGCGAGGACACCGTACAGACCAACACGTCTTCTCCCGGATCGTCGCACCATGCCGAGGTAAGCTATGCCGAATCCGACGACAGCGACCGATTCGAGTACGGCACCGAGTCTGAATAGGATTCCTCCGTTTAGATCGAGGGCTAAGAAAGACGGGGCGACCACGCCCGTCGGAAGTACGAGGGCGACAAGACGGCGCGAGGGATGTGAGACTAGGAGTCTTGGAAGGAGACGGAAGCCGACGCCGAAGACCATGACTCCTCCCGTCCCCGCAGCGAGAAGATGGAGAACAGAGCCGACTTGACATCCCACGGAAACGAGACACGGGAGCGCACTGAAGTTCGAGGCGACGAGTAGATACGATCCGAGGACGAGATAGACGAGAGCGAAGGGTATGGCGGCGTTCGAGTATCTGTCGACAGTACGTCTTTCCTGCTTCGTCTCGGCGGTTCCCGTTTCCCTGCCTGTGAGATTTCCGCGGAGGCTCACGCCGAGAGACACAACGAAGACACCGACGCCCGCGATCCAGAGGATTCCTCCGAGAGCCGACCCCGGGTTGGCTGAAAGAATTAGAGTTCCGAGAGAGGTGAGCGGAAACTGAACCGCAGGCGCGGCTTCGTAGGCGAGGCTCGTCTCGAAGTACGACGGAACGAGTGTGTACGCCTTTCCGAAGACTATGTGGAGGACGAATCCGAGGACACCCAGTATGAGACGGCTCCGCCAGTCGGTGTCGACGAGGGACGACGCCTGCCACGCCACGAGGAAGACGGCACTCGTCGCGACGTATGTCCTCGACCATCGGTCTACGCTGAAAGTATGGCTGGGAGACATCCCACGTGTCTACTCACCACAGAGGTATACGGTCTACGCCGAAGATGTTCGGGGAAGTAGCTATCCGCATCGAGACGAAAGACGACCCATGTCTGTAGAGATAACCGACATGTCGGAGCTGCCCGACGAGAGAAGTTCACGCGTACGCGTATTCGGCTCCGAAGTCTATCCTAAGACAGTCCGGATTAAGCTCTCAGAGGGCGAGGAGCTTCCCCCACACAGACACGAAGGTTACAAGGTCGTCATACATGTCGTCTCGGGTAGACTGGCGGCGAAGATTGGAGATGAGAGTTACATACTCGAAGAGGACGACATGGCGACCTTCGAAGGAGGGAAAGCCGTCTCGCTCGAAGCAGAGAGAGAGTCGTCCCTACTCGTGATCCTGTGTAAAACGTAGCTACTCGACGAACTCGGGGACTATTCTCGATTCTGCCCTCTGGAGTATCTCGCTACACGACGACTTCGATATTCCCACGACTTCGCTGACCTCGGTGAGAGTCGCCTCACGTGGGACGTCGTAGTACCCCTCGTCGACTGCGACCTCAAGGACTTCTCTCTGTCTCTCTGTCAGTCGTCGCTCGGTCTCTATCTCCTTCATGTACTCAAGGTCGTACTCTATCCCGTTTTGGTCGAGAAAAGAGCCGAGGTCGGACAGACTCGAGTGGTCGGCTCGGACTGTCCAGACTGCCTCACCGTCACGTATCTCGAAAGGTGTTTCGAGGGGTACTCCGGTTCTCCGAGCCGCGACCATGAGTTTGGGCTCGGGAACCTCAAACTCGACGACAGCCTCCGAGTCGGTGACGTGAAGAGTCTCCTCGTCTACGTCGTCTCTCTCGCTGAGTTCGGAGAGTATGCTCTCGACGTCGTCGGACTCTATCTCTATGAGTCCCTTTCCGTTCGAGTCCCTCGGAAGGACTGAGACGACCTTGAAGGTCGAGTCGGGGTACGACTTCGAGACGTGTTTCACACCTCCGTCGCCGGGAACGTGTATCCTGATCCTCGAACGTGGCATCTGTATCTGTACGTGATTAAGTCTCTAAGTACAAAAACAGGGCGAACATGTTCGCGGAAACCACTACGGGATGTTGGTACCATTTAGAGATATGAGCGAGACGCTCTACGACGACATAGGTGGAAAGGCTCTGGTGAATCACTAGACTGCGTTGGATTAAGCCACTAATGTAAAGGAGA
>JAXIOF010000044.1 GCA_034190545.1 Candidatus Afararchaeum irisae
CGTCGTAGGTGTATCTCTCACCGGTTGTCGCTACGACCGCCTCGGCGTCGCCGTAGTGCCGGCGCGCCCTGTCGAGGAAGTCGGTTACTAGAAGCTCCTTCTTCATAGTTAGAGATTAACATACCAAGTTATCATAAGAATTTTTGTTTCCGGTATATGTCATAATTTATCTCTCTGAAGACACCATTATAAATAATAATTTACATTACTGTTTGGGATAATTGCGCCTAAAAGAGAAGTCGGAAAAAGACGTCTCAGCGTCTATCTACTCTCGACGAGAGCTTGTATGTCGTCGACTATATCGGGGTTGCGGAGAGTGCTCGTGTCTCCGAGCTCGTCGCCGTTGACTATGTCTTCGAGGAGGCGTCTCATTATCTTACCCGATCTCGTCTTCGGAAGCTCGGGTGTGAAGAAGACGTCCTCAGGTCGCGCTATCGGACCTATCGCGTCGTCGACCTCGTCCATTATCTCCTGACGTAGCTCGTCGTTGCCTCCCTGTCCCTCCTCCGTGATGACGTAGACGTAGACAGCCTCGCCCTTGAGCTCGTGGTCTCCACCGACAGCGGCGGCTTCTGCGACCCCGGGGACTCCAACGACGGCACTCTCTATCTCCATCGTGCCGAGACGGTGCCCCGAGACGTTGACGACGTCGTCTACACGTCCGAGGACAGTGATGTAGTCATCGTCGTCTATCTTCGCGCCGTCCTCGGGGAAGTAGACCCACTCGTCTTCCTCGGGATCGGAGTACTCCTCCCAGTACTCGGATATGTAACGGTCGTTGTTCTTATAGACCGTCCTGAGCATTCCAGGCCAGGGCTTGTTGACAGTGAGGTATCCTGCCCTTCCTTCGTCGACTTCATCACCGTTTGTGTCGACGATCTGAGCATCGATTCCGGGGAGTGGCGGACCCGCGCTTCCGGGCTTCATGTTCTTCACTCCGGGGAGTGTTGTGACCATCATTCCTCCCGTCTCAGTCTGCCACCATGTGTCTACTACGGGACAGTCCTCGTTTCCGATGTGTTTGTAGTACCATTTCCACGCGCGCGGATTGATCGGCTCTCCGACAGTTCCGAGGAGACGAAGCGACGACAGGTCGTGCATTGCGGGGTGCTCGTCTCCCCATTTCATGAACGCACGTATCGCAGTCGGTGCTGTGTAGAATATGTCGACGCTGTACTTCTCGACGAGCTCCCAGAATCTGTCCTTCTCGGGGAAGTCGGGAGCACCCTCGTACATGATGCTCGTCGTACCGAGCGAGAGGGGACCGTAGACGATGTAGGAGTGTCCCGTGATCCATCCTATGTCGGCGGAACACCAGTACGAGTCCTCGGGCTTGATGTCGAGGACTGCGTGCGATGTCCATGTCACGTAAGACAGGTAGCCTCCCGTGGTGTGTTTGACACCCTTGGGCTTGCCCGTCGTACCCGATGTGTACATCAGGAAGAGCATGTCCTCGGCGTCTCTCTCCACGGGCTCGACCCTCTCGCCCTTCTGTTCCTCGACGAGTTCGTCGTAGTCGTGCTGGTTCTCGCCGAGTTCGTGGTCGTATTCGTCTCCGAGACGGTCGACGACAACTACGTCCTCGACTCCGTGACCCTCGTCTTCGAGCTCTTCCAGACCGTCGTTTGCCTTGTCGAGGTGTTCGAGGGCGTCTCCTCTTCTGTAGTATCCGTCACACGTCACGAGGTACTCCGAAGCTGCCGAGTCCATCCTCGTCGCGAGTGCCTCCGCCGAGAAGCCGGCGAAGACTACGCTGTGGGGCGCGCCTATCCTCGCACACGCGAGCATCGCTATCGGAAGCTCGGGAACCATCGGCATGTAGAGGGTGACGACGTCGCCCTCCTCGACTCCCATATCGCGGAGCGCGGCGGCGAACTCGTTGACCTCACGGTAGAGATCCTGGTAGGTGTAGGTACGTGTCTCTCCGTACTCGCCTTCCCACTGTATCGCGGCGTGGTTCTTCCTGCCGTTCTCTATGTGTCTGTCTATGCAGTTGTAAGACGCGTTGAGCTTACCTCCCGTGAACCACTCGTAGAAGGGAGCGTCTGAGTCATCGAGTACCTCGTCGTACTCCTCATACCAGTCGAGCATCTCGGCGGCGCGTTCCCACGACTCGGGCCAGTTCTCCTCGAACTCGTCGTATATCTCTTCGTCGGTGACGTTCGCCTGTTCGACGAACTCGTCTGAGGGCTCAAACAGTTCCTGTTCTTCTAGCCTTGCCTCCAACTCCACGTCGGGATCGTCTGACATATCATACTATATCACGAAGATGGGGTAATAAAAACTTCCGTCATCTTCTTTGATTCTAAATATTCTTTTAGTAGGAAAAACCCGGTTCTAAGACGTCTGTCGACGCATCTTCTCGACTACTTCGGCGAGTTCGGGCGCGTCGAACCAGTCTCTTCCCGTGTAGAGGTTCGCGCCCGAGGTGTAGAGTTCACTCGCGGTCGCTGCGACGTCGTCGGGAAGCGGCTTAGGATCGACCTCACACAGCGACTTCCAGTCGGCGACGCCCCTCTCGTCCGCCTCCTTCTTCGCGTCTTCTACCGCCGAGACCCAGTCGGGGTCGTATCCCTTATAGAAGCCACGGAGGAACTCCTTGCTTATCTGTTCGCCGTCGTAGAGGAAACGGTTCTCGTCGAAGGTTCCGACGACATCTGCGACGAGTATGTCGCCGTCGTAGTAGAGACACTCTATCTTGCCGTCCTCGTGTGATAGCCCGACCTCGTCTGCCTTCTCGGTCACTACGCGGTTGACCTCTCTCGCCGTCTCACGGAGTTCGTCGATCTCCGCCTTGCCGCTGATCTCTGACGCCTCGTCTTCGTCGAGGTATCTGTCCTTGTCCTCGAACTTAGTCGAGAACTCGACTATCGGCGAGTCGAGATCGACGTGTTCGTCGGGCCAGTCGTCGTAGTCGAGCCCGAAATCCGACGGCTCCTTCCTACTCCTGAGAGACGAGCCTATAGGTACGGAGTTCCTGAAGACTATCTCTAAGGGTATCAGGTAGCTGTCGCCTCCCTCGTCGTGGAAGCTCTCATAGTCGTACTCTCCCGTCTCTTCGTCAAACTCCAGGTCGGGAACCTGTGTGAGACGTATAGACATCCTCTCGGGAGCTTCGTCGGCTTCTTCGAGGCGCACGGCGTCTTCTCCGACCCCTATGTAATGTGTCTCTATTCCCTCGTCCTCTAAGAGTTCAAAGTTGTACGCCCCCATCGTGCAGAGGGATCTCCCCTTCGACTCTATCTTGTCGGGCATCTTTCCCCAGTCGAAGACAGAGTAGTCGTCGGTAAAGACGAACTCCCCCCTGCCGAGTTCTTCGGAGGTCGCCTCCTCGTATATACTGAAGTTCTTGACGCTCGTCATAAACCGCCTTTGGGGAGACGGAGTAAATACGACACGGTTTCTCACTCATCCTTAACGAAAAAACACATTCATAACAAAAGTTACGACACAGTTAGGTATAAATCCATACAGACAGTATGTATGTACGTTATGACAAAGAGAAAGTTCATATTCGACGACTCATCCGAAAAGGAAGCAAAGCTCTTCGCGGGCTTCTCCGAGGTAGAGTCGGAAGTATACGCGTAGGTAAACAACCACGGGTACAGTGACCCGTGGCTTTTGTAATTCCCTCAACTAAGCACTCCAACCGATGCAATATCGGTGGATGAGGTCGGGCGATTTACGTGACGCCCCGACCCGCACAGGCTCACCTTCCGAACTCTCGGAGGGGTTTTGCGAGTGCGGTAATCACTACTAACCCTATCTTTTATCTTCTGAATACCGCGCCATGCTACGTTTACCGAAGCATTACGGTCGGCATGATCTTGGTTCAGCTTACAATTAGCGTTAGTACAGGTGAAACGTCTACTTTTCCTACTACCACGTTCACCACAACATGAACATGTCTTCGAGTTGTGGTAAGCATCAACGACCGTCGTGGGTATCTCGTCCCAGTTAGCCTTGTACTCAGCCATGTCCTGAAGCGTCCTGAACGGTAGTTTATGCAGTCGTCGGTTCATGTACGAACCATACTCTATGCTATCGCGTATGTCCGTCATGTCTTCAAACACGATTAATGGCTTTTCAAACTCTTGGGCGAACTCCACGATAGCCCTTGAAATACGGTGTAGCACCCAGTTAGTGTATCCCTCTTCCTTGTCGCTGAACCTGTTACGCACAGAAGTCTTATGGTGTTCTTGGCAACGTCTACGTATATCGTGTAGCTTCTGACGAACGTGTTTAACGCTACCGTAGTCCAAAACCAATGTACCCTTCGCATCCATACTGTCTCTATCTAGCGCGGTAAGTGCAACGTTTCTCTCGTTGATGTCCACTCCTATTACAGTCTCGGAGTTCTCTTTCTCTCTTACATCGGCTTCGTACTGTATCGGGACGTGTAGGTAGTACACGCCCTCTCGATACAGGACTTCTGCCTGACCAAGACTGTACTCATCATTATCTTCTTTTAGTGCTTCTCTTAACAGTTCTAAGTCTGAGTGTCTACCTCGAAGAAAACCACGCACCTGCTTGCGTGGTTTCGCGGAGATGCGAAATCCGATCCTGCTGTCGTCTTTTTGCCATAATCTATACCCTTCGCCATGTGCAAGAACTAGGGGATAGGCACTATTCTTGTCAGTTGATGGTGGACTAGGTTCGGGATGC
>JAXIOF010000045.1 GCA_034190545.1 Candidatus Afararchaeum irisae
CTGTCCAGACGGGCGCCCAGAGGTAATCGGTAAAAACTTTTAACAATCCCTATATGAGAAGACAGTCTATCGCTGCTATAAGTCTCGCTGTCGGGCTTACGGTTCCGTGGCTTATCGTCTGGGCTATGAATTTAAGACTACCAACGACTGCAACCGTAGCCATAAGCGGGGTCGCAGTTCTCGGATCCTCTTTCCTCCTCGCGTGGGCTGCTGAGACTGCTGAGAAGGATGTTCCACGAGCATTCGCAATCGCCATCTTGGCAGTCCTCGCTGTTGCCCCCGAATACGCCGTTGACGCTCTCTATGCGTGGAATGCGGGCGTATTCGCTGGTACGCCCCGAGGAGCCGAAGCGGGAAATCTCGCCGTCGCTAACATGACGGGGGCAAACCGTATACTGATAGGCATCGGCTGGTCGGGAATAGCCCTCTTTACGGTTTACAGGTCTTCATCTTCGTCCGATCCCTCCGTACTGAGACGAGATGGTCTACTCACTAATTCGGTTTTACTCGACCCCGACATAGACCTCGAAATATCCTTCCTCTTAGCTGCGACAGTATGGGCTTTCGTAGTTCCTCTCAACGGTGGAATAGATATACTCGATACTGTATTTCTGGTCGGACTCTACGTCACGTATATACTCGTTGTTCTACGTTCTGAGGATGAGCCCGCAGAAGAGCATGTCGGGGTATCCTTGTATCTCCAGTCCTTTCCGAGGGTTCCACGTATACTGACCGTCATCACCCTCTTCGTCTACTCGGGAGTTATGATCTTCACGGCAGTCGAGCCGTTTGCACACGGTCTTGAGGAGATAGGAAAGAACGCCGGAATACCGTCTTTCTTCATGGTACAGTGGATAGCCCCTCTCGCATCAGAATCTCCCGAACTCATAGTCGTGGCGTACCTCGTAAACAAGGCACGTTCAACGGCGGGTTTCAACGCACTCATCTCGTCTAAGCTAAACCAGTGGACGCTTCTTATTGGAACTCTCGTGATAGGATAGTACATTCGATAGTTCTCGGAGAATACAACCCACTCAGCTTCGATCCTAAACAGTCGGCTGAGATATGGATCACAGCGGCACAGTCGTTTTTCGCTCTGAGCCTCCTCGTCAACTTCGAGATATCGACGAGAGAAGCAGTCGGACTCCTCTTTCTCTTCATATCCCAAGTTCTTATCGAGTTTGCGATAATACGCGACATAATCCAGATACCCTTAACCAGCCACAGTGTACTTCTCGTATATACCGCGGTCTATGTCTTACTCGGAGGGTTAGTCATGGTTAAGCGCAGAAGTGCTCTCGTCGATCTCATACGTAGAAGTAGAGTCAAGACCAGTGAGGCATTGTTGGGACAGAGTTAAGTCCACAAAAATAAGATAACTCAAGGCACATTATCTATGTCTATGATCCAAAGAGTCCTCATAGGGGTTGACGGAAGTGACTGCGCAAGACGTGCAGCCAAGTACGGATTCGAGATTGCACGCAACTACGACGCAGTCGCCGAAGTTGTACATGTCCATAGTTCAGGTCACGAGGAAGAGGGAAGACAGATACTCAAAGATGCTACTCAGATTGTCTCTGAGTTCGGGATGGAGGATGATGTCGAGATCCAGGCATACCTTCTTGAGGGATCGCCCGCGAAGACAGTCCTCAGACAGACGAAGAAGAATGGTATAGATCTCATCGTAATGGGGCGTCAGGGCAGAACGGGACTCGAAGAGCGTCTTCTCGGAAGCATCACTGAACGCGTCCTGAGACGTACATCTCTCCCGGTTCTCACAGTACCTGAGGGTGAACTCACTGAAACTACAGGAGCTAACTACGACAATCTCCTTCTACCTGTAGATCCGGGTCGCTCAGAAGGAGTTGGTAAGGCGTCTTCGTACGCAGCTGATATAGCGGAGTCGTATCGAGCGACTCTTCATCTTCTCAGCGTAGTCGATGTCGAGTCAGAGGCAGGGGTATTTGACGCTGGGGGTGTGTCGAGCGAATACATTGAACGTATAGAAAAACGCGGACACGACGCTGTCGATAGCATAGAAGAGGATATTAGAGACTATAATAGTCTGAGCATAATCAAGAATGTGGTAAGAGGAGACTCACACAGTGCCATCTCAGATTACGCCGAAGACAGACGAGTCGATCTTATAGTAATGCCGTCGAAATACGAATCAAGCTACATAGGACAACGTATAGGAAGCATAACGGGGCGCGTCCTACGTATATCCGGGGTTCCCGTTCTCGTGATCAGATGACCTCCTCTTCATAGATATCACAGCAGGATACCCACATCATATTATTTTACTTTACAGCACGTCCTCGGCGGGAGGTCTCGGGAGTGCTATCATAGTGTCGTCGACTACGTTGAAGGGATCGTACCTCGACTGGTGGCACTGGCAGTAGACCTTGTTGGCGGCACAGACTCCTCCTCCACAGCCGAAGTCGGATGTCTGGAATCCCTGTGGGACACAGCAGAAGTGGGTACACTTGTTGATCCAGCCTATGAATCCCTGAGGACATGTCTCTTCTATCCACTGTCTCTGCTGGTCACTATTGGCGTTGTCGAGGAGCCTCTGCTTGTCGGTCTTTATGACTGCGACAGGTATAGTTTTCTCGACTCCCTCGCTTCTCCAGGTACCCCACGCGGGCTTACCGAGTCCCTCGGTGGCATTGTCAGCTCTTCCGACGTACGACTGCCAGTCGTCGAAGTCGCTGACCTTCATCACGTCACCCTCCCTGTCGGAGTGCCAGCCTCTAGCTGAGTACTTGAACTTGTTGTCGCTCTCGAACTCGGGCTGCACTCCGGGGTAGTTCTGGACTCCGCAGTACTGGAACCAGTCGAGCGAGTAATCGAAACCCGCTATGCTTAACGTCGGGTTCCCTTTACCGCCCGAAGGCGACGGAGCCCTCCCGATAATCTCCCCGCCCTCTATCTTGAGAGGTATCTGTGACATACCACGCGGAGCGGGACCTTCGACAATCTTTATACCCCGGTATTTGATTGAACCTCCTCCGACTCCTGACTTCTGAGTCAGGAGATCAACACTACTGTAGCCCGCCGCGGCGACGCTTCCGAGGACTCCAGCCCCGACCATGCTCTTTACGAAACGTCTTCGCCCTTGGTTCGGATAGTTGTCATCCATTATTTGGATTCACCTGTCTTCCTTACTACGTCAGTAGTTACCAAATTGAGACTCGAACAAGTTATAGGTTACGTAATTATCGGTGAAGTTATTATGAGTATCCCTCGGGAGCCTCGCCGCCGTCCCTGATCCACGCGTGGAACTCGTCGGGAAGCTCCTCCTCGCCCTTGTATGCCTCGCCGCCCTCCTCGAAGTACCAGTAGAGGAAGTCGGGCTCGTGCTCGTCACAGACGAGAACCTCCGTCGTGGGCTCGCCGTAGACAGCGTCGGCTTTCTTCCAGACGTCCCAGCCCTCGTCGGGATGGCGCAACATACAGACGTGGCACGCGTTTCCTATTATCTCTGTGAGACGTACGACACGTAGACGGTCGTCCTCGGGTATGTCGTCTACTGACTTTAACTCGCCGTCGTCGTCGAAGACGTTGTCGGGGTCGAAGGTCCAGCCTCGGAGACCTATCGAGACCCTCTCTGTGGCTTCTGCGTCCTCGGACATGCTCAGAGAGTAATTAGTCAAGGCTTAAACGTGTCTTGGTTCGAGTCTGTATCTCTCTGAAACTGACGTAAGGTTTAACAGTTCAACTTTCTAATATTCTTATTATGACCTCCGAGGTAGTCAAGATGTCCGACAAGGGTCAGCTCGTGGTTCCGAAGGAGATACGTGATAGCGAGGGGTTCGATCCATCCGACAGATTCATTGCGATCTCTGTCGAGGACGGTGTCCTGTTCAAGAAGCTCGACATAGATGTTGAGGAGAAGTACGAGGAGCTGAGTCAGAGAGTTCAGCGACGTCTTGAAGAGAAGGGAGTGGCTGAAGATGAGGTCAAGGAAGCCGTAGAATGGGCACGCGAGTAGTCTTCGATACCAACGTCCTCGTCTCGGCTCTCGGATGGGACGGCAAGCCCGAGGACTGTCTCGAACTTGTTTTCGACAACTCGATTGACGCTTACTCCTCACCTGACATAATAGTATTCGGATAGCGGATTGATTTCGTAGCACTCTCGTTTCTTGCCCTACAACAC
>JAXIOF010000046.1 GCA_034190545.1 Candidatus Afararchaeum irisae
TCAGACATATGTATCACATATTGTGTAGTATAGTGTGCATACACTTAATGGTTGTTTTCTTTAGTAGACAGGTTGGTGTACTATGCTACACAAAATTTATATGTATTCACTCCCTATTTAGTAAATACGATGAGTGAAACCCAACAAAACACGGGTGAAGAGGACATGGAACTCGTGGACGACGACAACCTTGCGGACAACACAGAGATGCTAAACTTCTTGGGTGATAATCCTCGCGCACGGATACTCACTGTGTTGGTTCTCGAACGTGGGGATGATATTAGCATCTCGGAGCTCTGTCGTCTTGCTGGAGTTAGCCGTAGTACCGTGTACAAATACGACATAATCGATGACCTCGAAAAAATTGGAGCGGTGGAATCCCGTAACATGGCAGGAGGAAAGTTAGTCAAACTTAACTCGGACAATGATGTCGCTCAGAAATTCGTTGAGTTCGGGAAGTCTCTCACCCAAAACCGTCTCGGCCGCACTCGGTAAGTATCACTAACCGTGTACAGAACCCCCGAAGTAGACCACCATATACCACATCTCACCTCGGGGGCACCCTCTCCAACAGTCTTTTTACACGCTAACTTTATTAACCGTGCATGGTGCGTATAGACGACTCAGGCGACGAGGTGAAATGCTGGTTATCCTATCCCGACGAGGTCGACCTCCTATCTCGACAGGCACGCGAAGAAGACTGGAAGCGTAGGATAGCCGTGCTCTTGATGGGTAAGGTCGGGCTTCGAGCCAGCGGTGTACCTACGGCTCGACCTCGGGGTCTACAGTACAACGACGACGGAGAGTACTGGGAACTCGAAGTACGAGGTAAGAACACTAAGGGCGGCGAGAAAGCCACGAGAGACGCATACGTACCCCGAGGTGTGAAACGTGAGCTGGAGAACTACGCTAAAGAGAGAGACATAGCACCGTCTGAACCATACGTCGACGTCTCCGTGGACTCTATCCGTCGATGGGTACGTGAAGCCGCACAGAGTCTCGTAGATGCGGGAGAGTCCGAACGGTGGAGTCACGTGTCGAGTCACGATCTACGCCGTAGCTGGGCGACACACCACCTCGTTGAGAAGGACGTCTCCGTGCGTGTAATGATGGAGATAGGCGGCTGGTCGTCGTACCAGAGCATAGAACCGTACTTGGCTAAACCGACGCCGTCGACAATAGGGGAAGAACTCAGTTAGTCTATCTCTTCTAAGACCTCCCGTGTACGCACGACGTTGACCTTCTCAGCCACAGTATCCGTGTGAAAGTCCTTGTCACCGGTGACGAAGTAATCTGGCTTAGCTTCGAGCACCGAGGCGAAGACCTTAGCGTCGTTGCCTTCGCCTAATACATCGACTGCCTCACCGTACCGATCCTCGTACTCTTCTTCGGGGATAATATCGATGTCTATCAGCGCGGTGTCGAGAGCCTCAACTGCTCCCTGTTCGGAGATCCCGAAAGTACCTGACTTACGTACTGCTACTTCTTCGAGTTCATCATGACAGACCTCAGCTGTAACGAGATGTATACTCCGTGAGTCTAAGAGTTCAGCTTCAAGACCATCGAAGAAGATCCCCGAGATTAGAACGTTAGTATCCACGAAAGCAGTACTATTACCGGAGTTCATCCGTGTCTAACTTCGTCGAGTTCTTCGAGCATCTCGTCTTCACTCACGCCTGCGCGTTCAGCTAACTCACGTAGGGACTCACGTCGGTTCTCGGCGAGTAGTTTCCGGAGAGCCTCACGGATCACCTCACTCCGACTTGCGTACTCGCCCGTCTCTATGAGTTCGTCTAGCTCCTCCTCGACTTTCTCAGGTATACGTGCCTGTACTGGTTTCAGACTCTCCGACATGTGTACTCGTTTGTATTACAGAGCTAAATACGTATCGGCAGTACCCGAGGTGAGATACCACCCGTGGTCTACCTCGGTCGGTCTGACTCGCTGCGCTCTGGTTTGCCCGTGGGTTGTCCCAGTGCTTACGTCGTCAGACGCGAGCCGAAGATCCCTCGCCCTTCGTGAGTCCACCGAGGGGTTGGTTTTTCGGCTACTTCACGTCAACACCGGAGACGCGACGGTTGGGTTTCTGGTGCTAGATGGTATCTCGAAAGAATGGTCAGTGAGGTAGTTGAGCCTGACACTCCGAGCTAATGGTTCTCGCTCGCCCGTCTCCCTTCACAGAATTTCGAGGCGGATGCCACGGGGTCGTTCGGAAATCAGAGATTTCCGTGATGACGAAACGCTTCGCGTTTCGAACCACTTGACCCCGTGGAGGAAGCCGACACTCGCTGACTCAAACAACGCTCAACAGCAGGGCCGACTCCCCCACAATAATATAAATGTTCATATGGTAATAACTCTAAATGTGAACCACGATGGACGATGACGCGCCACGACGCACCGTCAACATCAAACTCGACGTACCCGACGAGCGTCGCGGCGACCTCCATCAAACCAAAACCCAATTTCTCCACTGTGCCAACCGCACAAGCGAGTGGGCGTGGCGCTACGACGAACTCTGCATCACCAGCAAGAGCAAAGCTGAAGACGCCCTGTACAACGACTTGCGTGAGGAAACCGACCTCACCGCCAACCTCGTCCAGAAAGGAATTCGACGTGCTATCGAAGCCGTCCAAGGCGGCGTCGAGAAGCTGAAGAAAGGCGAGAAAACGAGTCAACCAGAATTTGACTCGTGGAGCGTCGTCTACGACAAACGCTCTGCGACGTTCAACGCCGACCACGCGACCCTCTCCACACCGAACGGCAGAGTCAAAACTGACTACGTTCTCCCACCGGAAGGCGAACGTGAGGACACACCGTTTGGTCGGTACTACGAGAACGACGACTGGGATGCCTCAAACGCCACACTCCAGTACGACGAGGAGAATGACACGTTCTACCTCCACGTCACGTTGAAAAATCCAGACTACGAGGTTGACGGCACAGAACGCCAAGAAGCCGAGTTACCCGACGACCACGAAAAGAACGGAGTGGTTCTTGGAGTGGACTTGAACGTGACCGGCGCGTTCGCCGTCACCTCCACAGGTGCGTTCATCGGCAGTGCTGATTATCTGAACCACAAGCGCGACCAGTACGAGCAACGCCGCGCCAAACTGCAACAGACTGGAACGCGGTCAGCACACCTCACCATCAAATCCATCGGAAGCGCGTTCAGCGAGTGGTCGCTGGACTGGTTACATAACCGAGCGAACGACCTTATCGCGGAAGCCCACAACGCAGATGTGGACGGCATTATTTTCGAGAATCTTGACCACATCCGCGAACACATTGCGAACGGGTCGAAGTTCCAGCAGTGGGCCTACGCGAAGTTCGTGGAACTTGTGAAGTACAAGGTCGAATCCACAGAACTGTTCGTTGACTTCGTGAATCCGGCGTACACAAGCCAGCGGTGCTCGCACTGTGGGTTTACTCACGAAGACAACCGAGACGACAAGCAGTTCGCGTGTCAGGACTGTGAATACGAGGCAAACGCCGATTACAATGCGGCGAAGAACATTGCCAACCGATACTGCGGGTATATTCATCGCGGGCAGAAGTCTCGCGGTGGATGGGCCACCAGTCAACTGGCCCTCAAGTCAGGGACGTTGAACGTGAACGGTGATTACACACCTGCCGAATTACTCGGCTAGAACGGGAGTTGTGAAATCTCTGATTTCACAATCCACAAGATCGAAGATCTTGTGAAGTCCACTGGCAAGCCTCGTTCGCAAATCTTCGATTTGCGAGCCCGCGAGAGCAAAGCTCTCGGGACGGGGCTTGACCCCGAGGTTGTTGACACGTTCCGGTCTTTCGCGCTTCCATACAGGGTTTATAGTTGAGAGAGATATATTGGAGTTCTTCTTTGGAGGTGGTTGGGAGAAGGGCTAGACAACAGGAGGGCGGCGGGCGTATTGTTGTTGTACTGCGGTTTACTAAGAATTTTTGGTGGTTAGAGTGAGAGCTAACCAACATTTTCTAAATATTGTCTAGAGATGTTGGTTAGCTAGGGAGAGAAATACACTCCAAAGCGGGTGTGGTGGTGTCGGTGTTAAGCTGGGTCAGGTGACTCAGGTTAACACCTATACACCTTATACGTAATACAGGAGAATACCTGACCCTTCAGGGTCAGGATGAATCCGTTAAACTACTCACCA
>JAXIOF010000047.1 GCA_034190545.1 Candidatus Afararchaeum irisae
CGCGGACTGTGCTACTCGTTGAGGAAGGGGGCTTAGCGCCCTACATTCAGCTAAACCAAACCAAACTAACGTAAGCACTATACAACAGAGATACACGTATCCTAAGCACTACAATGTCCTCCGACTCCGAACCAAGTTCCCTCCCAGTCCCAAGCCTCTGGACAGCCGCTGTCGCAGTCCCCGCGGGTATCTTAGCCGTGGGTCTACTCGTCGCTCCCGAGGTCTTCTATGACAGGTTCATCTGGAAGTACTTCTACGGTCCTGTAAGGGCAGACGCACTCGGTCAGTCGAGCATAACACGTAACGGCGTGACCGCGTATCCCGGGTACACAGTCGTGAGTGAGGCGGGATACGCATACAGTCTCGGAGTTGCGGCGTTCGGGGTCGTACGTCTCCTTAGAAGATGGAACATAGCGACCTCTGACGGCTTTTTCTATGCCCTCTTCCCGTACGCATTCGTCGGAGGAGCCTTCCGTGTCGTCGAGGACACGGGCGTACTCGACTGGCCCATAAACTTCTTCGTGATCTCTCCGATCATCTACTTCGTGATGTTCGCGGTCGTCGTACTCTTCCTCTTTGTCTCTCTGAGTCTCGAAAGATCGGGATATGTCGACTCCTACACGAAGCCTCTTGCGGCTCTCGGCGTTGTCTGGCTCGTCGGACTCCTCTCGTTCCTCATCTGGTTCGGCGTCTCGAACGGTACTCTCGTGCCATGGGTTCCGTTCGCGACCTTCGGAATGGCGACTGCGGTATGGGCGGTAGTCTGGTACGGTATCAAGACCTTCGCTCCGTCTATCAACGAGGGTACGGGTAAGATGGGAGGAGTCATACTCTGGGGACATCTCGTCGACGGATCTGCGACAACGATAGGGATAGAGTACCTCGGTTACAGCCAGAAACACCCCGTCGTCCAGACGATAATACAGACCACGGGGACGACATACACATTCATACTCGTGAAGGCTGTCGCGGTTCTCGTCGTCCTCTACCTCTTCGACGAGGAGTCGTTCGAGGAGTTCGAGCGTCTGTCGTACATACTCCTCGTCGCGGTTCTGATGGTCGGCTTAGGACCCGGGTCACGTGACCTCCTCCGAGCGACTGTGGGAGTATAACTCATACTGAAGGACAAAAGAACGTGAATATGAATTTTTCATATAAGTCGCAAAGAATAACACGGGTACCGTATCCGACGTTTTCCGAGAAGACCGTATTCAATCTTTATCTTTATCTATTTTTGTAACAAGATCTTTGATCTTGCTTACTCACAGAGCTTCGCTTTGTGAATGTCCTCCAGTATCAGCCGCCGCTCACGGGAGGAAAGACCCCGAGTTCGTCGCCGTCTTCGACGGGCGTCTGTGGTCCGGCGTCGTCACCGTTGACTAAGAGATTTATGTGTCGACGTATCCCGTTGGAGTCGAGTATCCTGTCTTCGAGGTCGGGATACTCAGACACGAGTGAGTCTACGGCTTCTCCCACAGTGACCTTCGACGACTCCGACTCGACCCTTAGCTCGATCTTGTTTTCTCCGACCGTCTCAGCTAGATCAGCGAAGAGACGTACGCCGACCGTGACCGTGACAGTGTCTGCCATGTAGTTGTACCTTAATCCGAGTGGAGCGATAAACGTTTCTTTACATTACCGTATCGTACAGCGGCGTTGCGCGACGAAGGTGAAACTGTTTTTTAACCCCGAGACTGATTTCGAGTATGGATAATACAGACGCCGACCCGTACGACCTCATCACACGGAACACCGAGGAGGTCGTGACCGACGACGAGGCGCGTGAGATCGCCGAGGACACCGAGGGAAGAAGAGCTTACGTCGGCTACGAGCCGAGCGGCGCGCTCCATCTCGGACATATGCTGACCGCGAACAAGCTCATCGACCTCCAGGAAGCGGGTATAGACGTCGTGGTTCTCCTCGCAGACGTCCACGCCTACCTCAACGAGAAGGGTAGTTTCGATGAGATAGAGGAGATAGCCGAGTCGATGAAAGAACAGTTCATCGCATTCGGTCTCGACCCCGACAAGACCGAGTTCGTGATGGGGAGCGACTTCCAGTTCGACAGGGAGTACGTCTTAGACGTCTACTCACTCGCCGTAGACACCACGCTCAACAGGGCGGAGAGAAGCATGTCGGAGGTCGCGAGGAACGCAGACAACCCCAAGGTCAGCCAGGCTATCTACCCTCTGATGCAGGCTGTCGACATAGCCCACTTAGACGTCGACCTCGCTGTCGGAGGCATCGACCAGAGGAAGATCCATATGCTCGCGCGTGAGGGTCTTCCGAGTATAGGCTACGACTCTCCGACTGCTGTACATATGCCGATACTCACTGGTCTCGAAGGCGGAGGCGAGAAGATGTCTTCGAGCAAAGGTAATCTGATCGCTATGGACGACTCACGCGAAGAGATCGAGGAGAAGGTACAGAGCGCCTACTGTCCGCCCGAGGTCGAAGGAAACCCCGTCGCCGAGATCTACAGATACCACGTCTTCCCGAGGTTCGACGAGGTCGTAGTCGAACGTCCCGAGAAGTACGGCGGCAACCTCGAATACACCGAGTACAGCCGGCTCGCGGAGGATCTCGAATCGGGAGAACTACATCCACAGGACGCCAAGACAGCTCTCGTCGAGTACCTCGACCGTCTTATCTCGAAGGGACGCGAGAAGATAGACTAGACTAGTCGTGTTCGTACGGCGTCTCCTCCATAAGAGCCTGGAGGACACCCCGGTTTATACCGTCGCCCTCGGCTCCCGAGACACGTGTCTCCGGTATCGGAGTTACGTCGACGTCGGCGGGCAGCGACTCGGCTTCTCTCTCTGAGAGACGGAAGATTACCTGTCCGTCGGGATAACGCCCGAATACGGTCTGGGTCTCGGACTCGAAGACGACGCGTGTCAGAGACGGGCTGAAAAGACCTATAAGCGAGTCGAAAGCCGTCTCAACTTCTCCGTCACACCATCCCGTAGGGTCTTGTACTTGTATCCCCGCGGCTTCGACGACTTTCCCGAAGAGGTCGGGGTCTTCGTCTCTGAGACCGTCACACAGACCCCGGAAGTCGGCGCGTTCGACATCGCACGACTCGACGACTCTCGAAGCTATCTCACGGCTGACCTCGTCGTAGCTCTCCCTGTCGTCGGCGACGAGTTCGCGTCCGTCGAAGTAGTAGAGACTCATTCTTCCCAGACCTCGTGTGTCACCCTCTCGCCGTCGGAGACGACATGGACGTTGACCTCGACGTCGCCGCCTCTCCTGTCGACGACGTACTCCGCCTTAGTACCACTGTCCTCGGCTGTAAGACTCACGACGTAGTCGGTGTCACTCCGACTCTCTATGTCGGTGTCGTACCTCTCTGAGAGATCCTTCTTGAGACGGAAGAACCAGAGCTTGGTCTCCTTCCGTGTCTTGTGGCTAAAAGACGTCGAACTCGCCTCGTCGACGAATCTGTCGGCGTCTGCCTCGTAACCGGAATCAGGGCTCATAAGTCTCGACTATCGTGTCGCCGTCGGCGCGTCCGGCGTAGTAACAGATCCTCGACCCCTCCTCAACACCTAAGCCGAGCTGGAATGCGGTGACCCAGCCCTCGACGTCTGCCTCTACGACGTGTTTGGTCTCGCCGAAGGGGTCGGTTATCTCACAGATAGGATCGCCCTCCTCGACGAACTCACCCGTCTCGACGCGTTTTCTGAGAATTCCCGAGACGGGAGACTCGACCGTACATCTCCTGAAAGGATAGTCGGTGTCGAAGGCGGGTATTCCGTCGACGGGCTCCGTCCTCTGGTTCTCTTCGTCGTCGACGAACATACCGAGTCTCCTCATCACGTTTCTGACCCCCTTGACCGCGGCGTCGACGACCTCCGACTCAACTATGTAGTCGGAGCCGAGCTCGACTGTGATCGAGGGTATCCGTGCGGAGTTGACTATCGAGCCTCCGAGAGACCTGTGGAGACACTCGTCCCAGACGGTCTCCATATCGGGCGAGTTGATGGGCGTGAATCCGAAGGCATCAGCCATCTCCTTCATCTCGTCGGCTATCTCCTCTGCGTCGTCTGTCTCGGACTCCTCGGCGATCACACGCGGGAGTATCGTGAAAGGTACGCTCCCGACGTTCGAACAGTGGAGGTCTATGACCGCGTCGGCTGAGTCGGCTATCTCTGAGAAGACACGTCTGTTTATGATCTCCTGTGTCGATCCTGGCTCTCTGTCGTACCTGAAGTCAGGGAAGAGACGGTTAGGATCACGTGAGTCGTACTCCGACTCCCTCCTCGTTCTCCTCAGACCGCTCGGGTTGAGCGAGACAACTCCGACGACTGCACCCCGGATCGAGTCTGCGAGTTCGTCTGTGACTATCCTGTGTATCAGGGGGATTCCGGTGACCTCGTTGCCGTGAACGTTGGCTGTGAGCCAGAGGACAGGTCCGTCTTGTTCGCCTCTGGCGACCATCACGGGGGCTCTCTCGGTTCCTCCTGTAGGGGACGAGACGAGGTCTATGTATCCCTTGGTGACCTCGCCGCGTTCAGCCTCAAAGCTTCCGATCTTCATCTCGTTGGTGTCTCTAAGCCGCGTGAACTGATTGTTCTTTCGTTTGACGTGGAAAGCCTTTTCGTCCCGGCGTTCCCGACTCGACTACGAAGCTCTAGGATGAAGCTCACAGAACGGAAACACGTCTACGCTCAGAGGCTCCTTTCGAAGCCTCTCACGCTCGTCTGGCTCATACTCAGTAACTTCGTTGCCCTCCTGATAGGCGTCGACTTCTACGTCGAGACGATGCCCGACTACTCGCCGTTCGCGTGGATATTCTACCTCGACTCACCCGCGGCTCTCTTCTTAGCCCTCCTGAGTCTAACCACACTACTCCCAAGAGCCGGCGAGGAATTCGACGCGACAGAGACAGAGACAGAGACCAACACCGCCGTGACTTACCTACACACGGTAGCGGTAGTCTGGCTCGTCAAGTACTCCGTCTGGACCGCCGTGGCGTTAAATCTCGGCTTCGGAGAGTACTACCCCGAGGTATGGAACTACTGGGGTATACTGTTCACACATCTCCTCTTCCTACCCGAGGCTTACGTCCTTTCGGCTTACTCGGAGACGACACGGGGTGCTCTCGTGACCTCGGCAGTTCTACTCCTCCTCAATGACCTATTCGACTACACCACGGGTCTCCATCCGCCTCTCAGGTACGACCCGGGTCTCGTACTTCCCGCGGCGACGGTCGTCGTCACAGGAGTCTCGGTCGTCGCGGCGTGGCTCTGGATGGGAACCTCATCCTCAGGCTCAGGCTGATCCAGAGTCTGAGGCTCGGACGAAGAGGAGGGGAGGGAGCCGAGCAAAACACAAGATTTGATTAGGAAAACCGCCGAAGACAGTACATGATAATAACAGTCAGCGGTCCTCCCGGCAGCGGAACCACGACCGCGTCACGCGCGCTCGCTCCTGAATTCGACATGGATCACGTCTCAAGCGGCGACGTCTTCCGTTCTCTCGCGAAGGAACACGGAGTCTCACTCGGCGAGTTCAACCAGATCGCCGAGGAAGACCCCGAGATAGACAAGGAGATAGATCTGAGACAGAAGGAGATAGGCGAGGAGCGCGACAACATAATCCTCGAAGGACGTCTCTCGGGCTGGATGGTCGAGGACGCCGACCTCAAGGTATGGCTCAAGGCTCCCTTCGACGAGAGGGTCAGACGTGTCTCCGACAGGGAAGACGTCAACACGGAGACCGCGAGGGAGGAGTTACGACAGAGAGAGGAGTCGGAGGCGAAACGGTATCAGGAGATACACGGCATCGACATCTCCGATCTCTCAGTCTACGACCTCGTGGTAGACACATCGAAATGGAACGCCGAGAACGTCACGGAGATAATCGCGACAGCCGCAAGAAGGCTCGATGAAGAAGACTGACGACCGGGACCTCGATCCTGAAGACCTTCTCGGTAAGGGCTACGTCGTCGTAGACAAGCCGCCGGGTCCGACGAGCCACGAGGTCGTCTCGTGGGTCAAGGAGATGGTAGGCGTCGAGAAGGCGGCACACACGGGGACTCTTGATCCCGGGGTTACAGGCTGTCTTCCTGTTCTCTTAGGCAAGTCGGCGCGCGTCTCAGGACTCTTCAGGGGAGCCGACAAGGAGTACGTCTTCGTTCTGAGACTCCACGGCGATACTTACGAGAAACGCGTCGGGGAGGTCTTCGACGAGTTCGAGGGCGAGATATACCAGCGACCGCCGAAGAAAAGCTCCGTGAGACGACGTGTCAGGACGCGCGAGATAGAGTCTCTCGACGTACTTGAGACAGATCTCGGTGACAACGAGGACAACGACGGTGACGGAGACGGAAGACGTATCCTAGGGAGGGTGAGATGCGGCGCGGGAACCTACATACGTAAGCTGTGTCACGACATCGGCTTGGCTCTCGGAACCGGAGGGCATATGGAAGAGCTCAGAAGGACTGCGAGCGGCGGTTTCTGTGTCGAAGACGCCGTCTACCTCCAGGATCTCTCCGACTCTCTCCATCTCTGGCGCGAGGAGGGCGACGAGACGGAGCTACGCCGGATAGTGGAGCCTCTCGAAGACGTTCTTCTCGCGAAGTACCCAGCCGTTGAGATCACCGACGAAGCCGTCGCCGCGGTCGCACACGGTGCCCCTGTCTACGAGCCGGGTGTCGTAGCTGTGAGTCAGGAAGTAGACGACGGTGACACAGCGGTGGCTGTTTCGGGAGACGGCGAGGCTGTCTGTGTCGGTAAAGTGAGGAAAGACGACGTATTTCTGGAGCCTGACCACGTCGTCGTCGATGCCGACGGCTACGGGAAGATCTGGTGAAAAACGAAACGAAACGAAACGGAACTAAGAAAACAGTTTTCTACTCTACTTCTGAGTCTGACGTCGCGCGACCGAGTAGAGACCCGCTCCCACAAGGGCTACGAGGGCGACTACGGGACCGAATCCGGGGAGAGGACTTCCGCCTCCGTTCGAAGTCGTGTTGTTTATCTCCTGCTTTAGCTCCTGGTTTCTCTGACGTGCCGACTCTAACTCAGAACGTAGCTGCTCATTCTGAGACGTAATATTGTTGAGTCTCTGTTCAAGCTCGTCGTTTCTCTGGCTCAGCTCCTGTGTCTGGTTTCTGAGCCTCCCGTTCTCGTCCTGAAGCTGGTTGAGCGTCCTATTTAGCTTGTTAAGCTGACTGATTAGCTCCTCTGTGGTGTTACCCTGCTGTGCGAGTACTCCGTTAGAGACACCCGCTCCTGTCGTCTTAGCGCCCGCGGCTCCCGCGAACGCCAACGATGCTACGAGAAGACCGACCGTAACTAAGGCTGTCTTCCGAGACATGTCATATACAGACGGTGGGGTAGTATAACACATTTTTGATGCTGATGCTCGGGGAGTGAGTGACCGGAAGGATTTACACCGCTGAGAGCCAGTTAGAGACATGGACGAAGACATACACTCACACGCCGACGCCGACGCCGACGCCGACAGTGAGTCGGGAAGGCGTAAGATCGACTGGGCGCGCGAACATATGCCTATACTCTCTGAGATACGCAGCCGTTTCGTCGACGAGAAGCCGCTCGACGGCTACGTCATAGGGATGGCACTCCACGTCGAGGCGAAGACAGCAGTCCTCGCTGAGCTCTTAGCCGAGGGAGGCGCTGAGGTCGCAATCACGGGCTGTAACCCACTCTCGACACACGACGACGTCTCGGCGGCACTCGACGCCAACGACAACGTCACGAGCTACGCCAAGCACGGGGTCGACAAGGATGAGTACTACGACGCGATAGACGCCGTCCTAGACCACGACCCCGACATCACAGTCGACGACGGCGGCGACCTCGTTCTACGCGTCCACGAGGAGCGTCCCGAGATGATAGACTCGATCATAGGAGGCTGTGAGGAGACGACGACGGGAGTCCACCGTCTCCGTGCGATGGAGGAGGACGGCGCTCTCGACTACCCGATGTTTGCGGTCAACGACACGCCGATGAAGAGACAGTTCGACAACGTCCACGGAACGGGCGAGGCGTCTCTGTCGAGCATAGCTATGACGACCAACCTCCTATTCGCGGGTAAGAACGTCGTAGTAGGTGGATACGGAAACTGCGGCAAGGGCGTCGCGAAGAAGGCGGAGGGTCTCAACGCCAACGTCATAGTCACCGAGGTCGACCCGAGACGAGCACTCGAAGCCCACATGGAGGGCTACGAGGTCAAGAGCATGGACGAGGCGGCGGAGGTCGGCGATATATTCGTGACAGTCACCGGAAACAGGGACGTGATAGTCGAGGAACATTTCGAGAAGATGAAGGACGGTGCCGTACTCGCCAACGCGGGACATTTCGACATAGAGATAGACCTCGAAAAGCTCGAAGAGATCTCGGTCGGAACGCGCGAGGTACGTGACGGGATAGTCGAGTACGAGACCGAGGACGGACGACGTATAAACGTACTCGCCGAGGGACGTCTCGTCAACCTCGCGACTCCTGTGAGCTTGGGACATCCCATAGAGGTCATGGATCAGTCGTTCGGGGTACAGGCGCGGTCGGTCGAGTACCTCATAGAAAACGGTGAGGAGTTAGACGCGGGAGTCCACGAGGTACCCGACTCAGTCGACAGGGAGCTAGCCGAGACCAAACTCGACTCTCTCGGAATCGAGATAGACAGCCTCACCGACGAACAGGAGGAGTACATGGAGTCGTGGAGCCACGGGACATGAATCAGAGCCTTTCGAGACTCAGACTGAAGGACATTCACAAAGCGAAGCTTTGTGAGTAAGCAAGATCAAAGATCTTGTTACAAAAATAAATAAAGATTGAATACAGTCTTCTTGAAGGAAGTCGGATACGTACCTGTATTATTCTCTGTATCTCAAGCAAATCGAAGATTTGCGTACTCGTCGTGAATCTTCGGTATTCGGATAGCGGATTGATTTCGTAGCACTCTCGTTTCTTGCCCTACAACAC
>JAXIOF010000048.1:0-11033 GCA_034190545.1 Candidatus Afararchaeum irisae
GCGAGTACGAACGTCGCCGCGCCCGTCTCCAACAGCAAGGCACACGAAGCGCACACCTCACTATCCAGTCCATCGGTGACACCTTCTCCAACTGGTCAGAGGACTTCTTGCACCAAGCATCGAAGGAACTGGTCAAAGAGGCTGTTTCTCAGAACTGTACGATCATTGTGTTCGAGGACTTAGAGAACATCCGTGACCGTATCTCGAACGTCTCGAAGCGGAGCTTCGATGGCACGTGAATCAGAGATTCACGAACGCTTCGAAGTTCCAGCAGTGGGCGTTTAACGAACTGAAACGCCAAGTCACCTACAAGGCCAAACAACAAGGAATTTCTGTTGAAACAGTCCATCCTGCGTACACCAGTCAACGGTGTAGTCACGCCGACTGTGGCTTCACGCATGAGGACAACCGCGACGGC
Organism: Candidatus Afararchaeum irisae; assembly: GCA_034190545.1. Lineage (NCBI taxonomy): Archaea > Methanobacteriati > Methanobacteriota > Halobacteria > Halorutilales > Halorutilaceae > Afararchaeum (SeqCode) > Afararchaeum irisae (SeqCode). The sequence continues at coordinate 419 of JAXIOF010000048.1, forward strand.
GACGTGTTCGTGTGCCAGAAGTGCGACAAAGAGCTACACAGCGACTACAACGCGGCACGCAATATCGCACACAGGTACGTCCAGAATCGGCTCAAGTCTGGTTCTGGACGGGCGACTCATCACCTCGCCCTCAAGTCGGGGACGTTGAACGGGAATGGCGAGTACTCGCCTTCCACGGTCTAGTGGATAGACCGGGAGTTGTGAAATCTCTGATTTCACAATCCACAAGATCGAAGATCTTGTGAAGTTCACCGACAAACCTCGGCGTTCACGCCGAGGTAGGTGATTCCAATCCGTGAGCCTTATTCGGTGACCCGACCTACGGCTACGTATGTCTGACTCCGGATCTGAGGACTCTGAAGGTGGCAGTGATAAGTCTGAGGTCGTACACTCGGGAACAGTACTGAGGTTCGACACGGACGGCGTCGATGTCGAGTACGACGGACACGAGTTTCGCATGCGGAAGGAGGTCATCGAGGGAGCCTCGGGCAAGGATTACCTCGAAACCACCGACCTCGAAGTCGTCGGAATGATCGACACCGACATAAAGTCGACAGAGCCCGCGACTAAGATCAAGGATCTCGTATAAGTATAAGACAAGATAAGATGTTACGCGTGACATTTCTGGGAACCGGAGGCTCCATCCCGACTACCGAGAGGAACCCGAGCGGTGTGATGGTCGAGATGGAGGGAGATCTTCTTCTCTTCGACTGCGGCGAGGGGATACAGAGACAGATGATGAAACACGGAACCGGATTCGGGGTCGACGCTGTCTTCTTGAGCCATATACACGGCGACCACATACTCGGTCTGCCGGGTCTCTTCCAGACCTGGACCTTTCAGGGACGTGAAAAGCCCGTAGACATCTACTGCCCGAACGGAATGAAGAACGTCGTAGAGGACTGTGCACGTCTCGGGGGACACAGTCCTGCGTACGACATCAGGATACACGAGGTCGGAAACGGCTACAGCATAGAGATGGGGGGATACTCTGTCGAGGTATTCCGTACGAAACACTGGAACGTAAACAGCGTCGGCTACTCGATAGAGGAGGACGACAGAAAGGGCAGATTCGACAGGCAGAAAGCCGAGGAGCTCGGAGTACCTCCTGGTCCCCTCTTCTCAAAGCTCCACGAGGGCGAGCGGGTCGAGCTCGAAGACGGTACTACTGTGAGTCCCGACCAGGTCGTCGGAGAGCCACGTCCGGGACGTAAGGTCGTCTACACGGGCGACACGAGAACCACAGACGAGATACTCGAAGCCTCACGCGACGCCTCACTACTGATACACGACGGCATGTTCGGAGACGAGATGTCGGATCGCGCCTACGAGACGGGACACTCGACCGTGAGAGAGGCAGCCAAGACGGCGAGGGATGCCGATGTCGAGATGCTCGCACTCACACATGTGAGTTCACGTTACTCCGACGGCGTCGAGCCCCTCGTGAGACAGGCGCGTGAAATCTTCTCGCATACGGAGATAGCTTACGACGGGATGCAGATGGTAGTCGAGTACCCCGAGAAGGACAGGGAGACGCGAGTAGTCTAGACGCGCTCGAACCTGTGTAAGACGGCGGTACTGTCGTCGTCCCACTCTATACCGTGTGCCCTCTCGACACGTCTCTTGTAGTCCTCTAAGCTGTCCGATCCCTCGGCACGTGCGTCCTCGTCTGTCATATCGCCGAGTCTCTCCTCGTAGACCTCGACGACCTCGAAGGTCGTGCCGTCTATCACGAATCTGTCGCCCTCGTCGGCGTGTCTCTCGCCTCTGTGTATCTGTGTCACGTCGCCTTCGAGAGCCGACTGTCTGAGACGTTCCGCGGGCAGGAGGTCTTCGGCTTCAGTGTCTGTCTCTTTCTCGGACATATATCCAAGACGTTCTCGACCCACTACGGGGTTTCGATCTCGTCTATCCCCGTAGCGACGCTCATGACGTACTCGCCCGTCGCCACCATCGGAAGACGTCTCATACGCCAGACTACACCTCTGTTGTCTGCTGTCACGGTCTGTCTGACGTCTCCGAATACGTCTGTGACCTGGAAGAGGGTCTGTCCCCTCTCGACTTCGTCGTAGAGATCGACTTCGAGGTCGACCATTCCACCGCGTCTCGTGTAGAATGTGTCGAACCCCGTCGCACGTGTCTGTTTCCTCGGAAGAGCCGGCTCGCCCGAGATGAATCCATACCCTTTGAGGACGTTGAAGACCCCTCTCACGCCCTTCTCGACCGACGCCCCGTCGACACCTACGCTACCTCCGAGTTCGGGATCTACGGTCGGAATACCCTCGTCGGGTGCGACGCGTGCGAGCTGTCCTTCCGCGCCTTTCTCGTCGAGTATGTACTCGGTTCCGAAGGTCTGTGCGAGCTCCATGCAGTCGGAGTGGAGGTAGTGGTCTTCCCCACATCTCACTCTTACCTCGTCGATCATACGGCTCGTCGATCCCTGATGGAGGTCGAGCGCGAGGTCGGATCTCTTGACTCCCTCCTCGTAGACGAGGTTGACGAGACGCTGGCTGCTGGAGTCCTTCGATCCCGGAAATGCTCTGTTGAGCTTGATGTCGTCGAGCGGGTTTCTGTGGACAGCCCTCTGGAAGCCGTGGAAGTTGAGGACGCCGACTATCAGAATATTACCCGAGACTTCGTCGGGTTCTATCCTTCTGTAGACCTCACGCACCACGGAGACCCCGTTTAGCTCGTCTCCGTCGCTCCCCGCCTGTATGTATAACGTCTTGCCTCTCCCTGAGCCGTTGACTACGGCGACAGGAACCCCGAAGTCAGAGCCGTCACGTAGCTCTCCGGCTTGGAGCCTGCCCGTGTCCTTCTCGCCACTACGTGCTTTCGCCGTCCCAAACTCAAGCATCAGACGAAGTTGACGTGGTTCCGGTATGAATTCCTCGGTTTAGAACAGAACAGGGTCACACCACGAAGTTAGTAATGTAGTAGCCTATCTGGTAGGCTCCTACGACCGCCATCACGACCCCGGCTGTCTTCTCTATCAGACCTATGTTCGACTTTATCCTGTCGACGAATATCTCCTTTCCTCCGGCTATAGCGAGTGATATCACGACCATCATCGCACCCATCGAGGCGGCGTAGACACCGAAGACGGTCAGTGTCGAGATGAGACTTCCCTGGGAAGCCGCGTAGGTTATCAGGCTCACGAAGACGGGTATTACACACGCCGACGCTGCGACTGCGTAGAGGACACCAAAGACGAAGAATCCCGTCAAGCCGCCTCTCTCAGGAACATAGACCTCGCTCGAAAACGAGGGTGACCTTCCCGTGAGTATCACAACCCCGAAGACTACGAGGAGTATCCCGACGATTAGCTCCAGTTTCGGAATATGTGGTGTCACGGCGTTTCCGACGGCATAGACGAGTCCGCCGAGGGCTAGGAAGACACCCAGATACCCGACGGCTGTCGCTCCTCCGGCTACAAAGCCGCGGGAGTAGCCTATTCCCTCGTCCTCCTCCTGGAGGTAGTACGAGGCATAGACTGCGAGCATAGGGAAGCCACACGGTGAGAAGAAGGTGGCTGTCCCCGCAGTAGCCGCGAACACGAGAAGTTCTAGTTCCATGTGAGATACAGTCTCTTAGACGGGATAAGAGTTAGTATTTGTCTCTTAGCCTGTGGGTGACGCGCCACCGCTTCCGCCCGACGCCGACGAGACTACCGATCCGGCTGGTACGTCAGTGTCGGCTCCTATTCCCGACTCCGAACCTGACGCCGACGAACTGCCGCTCTCGTTAGCGGGTATGGTCCTCTTCTCTCCCTCCGAGAAACCCGCGTTTACGACGTTCTTGTCGGTACCTGCCCATATCTGTGTACCTATCCCCCCAATTATGAGAGCTACAATAACTAAGGCTCCTATCTTCTGCTTTGCTCTTTCCATTGTTTTCCCCCTACGACCTCGTATACCAAGAGTACATAAGTAGGTTTTTCAAGATCGTTTCGGGGTTATGTACAATTCATCTTATTCTCGGTACCCTCAGACTGAACGAGAGGTCTGGCTTCCAGGTTATCAGACCTAAGACCGTGAAGCCCACAAACTCCGAGGTCACGAGAACTATGTGTGGCTTCCACGTCACTATCTGCTGTGTGACGTAGTAGTAGACTGCGAGGCTGTTTTCAAGTACGAATAGGAGAGAGAAGATCAAGAGTCCGAGGCTGAATGTCGACTTCATCTTCCTGTAGTTCCTTCCGAAGACAGTCGCTAGTCCTGTGAGAAGTGCTATGTTGAGAACCGAGATTATCATACAGACACGTATACCGAATATCGGAGGAACTAATGACACTTACTACCACCTTCAATGAGTTGTTCTCGAATATCCTCCATGCCACATACTATCTTCCGCGAGTATTAAACCTGATGTATATATTCATCACATTTCGATTCTAATATATGTACAATACCACTCAATCTCTTACTTCTGGGTAAATTGTGTCTTATCCCTATGTAGTTGTGTCCGAACTCCAAATACGTTTATTAGGAGACCCTCGTCTACGTAAACCCGGGGGATTCGAATGAGCAAAAGTAAAAGAGTTGATGCAAGGGGGGAAGAGTACCCTATCCCTCTCTGGTTAGCAGAGGAGGGACTCGAAGAAGCCAGCAGTGGTGAGACAGTCGAGTTCGTGACGGATATGCCGAGCATAGGAGAAGTGAATATACCTGTGCTCTGTAAGCAGGAAGGATACGACTACGAGGTCGAGAAGAAAGGAGCCGACTACTTCTTCGAGATACACACATAACAATGATAGGAGCATTATCAGTACTCTTAGCCGAGTACAGCTACATGGAGCCGACGAGTCCTAACATAGTAGTATACGGAGTTGTGGGTGTAGCAGGACTCATATTTGGTATAGCACTCCAGAGGGGACAGTTCGACCCTGTTCAGATGTTTGGAGACCTCGTCTACCAGCGCAATGGCTGGCTAGCGAGGGGATTCATGTACTTCTTCGGGGTCGGCATACTCTCGGTCGGAATAATCACGTACTTCACGGGCAACATGCCGCCCACGAAGCCGTCCGGACCCTTAGCCTTCATAGGCTCGTTCATACTCGGTTTCGGATCGGCACTAGGAGGAGCGTCGGCGGTTAGTCTAGTCCACAAGATAGGTGAGGGACGTGTCTCAGCCGTTTTACAGACCTTCGCGATATTCGTCGCGTGGGTCATAATGGTGCCATTCATAGCCAAGCCCGCTGTTCAGTTTAACAAGTCTTACGGAGGATTCGGCTGGCCCTGGTCGACGCCTCTCCTGACTCTCAAAGGACCCGGTGAGCCTATACTAGGAGTCAAGCTCGGCGTTCTCGTCTACGGCATCATTGCCTCAGTCCTCTTCGCGGCTATATCGTACTACCTCGCGAAGAACTACTCGCCCGAGGGAGGTATGCCCCAGATGAACGAGGTTAAGAAGAAGGTCGCTGACGGAGGAAGAGTTGTCAAGAGTGACGCCGCGAGCCTTTCGTCGGCTTTCAAGAAGGCATTCGCTACTCCCGAGAGACTCTGGGATCCGAGAGTTGCGGGAGTGGTTGCAATCTTCGGCAACACGATATTCTTCGTGTCGTACCAGATATGGGGTGCCGACGCACTCCCCGGTATGTTCCGTGGAGCCGGACCTCTCGGATTCATAGCGAGCTACTTCGTCTGGCCTGTCTTCGGCTTTACAGTACCTCAGTGGTTCCCTGGAGAGTGGTGGTGGGCTGGAACGAAGGCACTCCCCGGACTAGCTATAGGTACGTGGGCGTATATACTCGCCATACTCGGCGCGTTCCTCGCCGCTGTGTGGTACCAGGACTTCAAGATACGTACGCCTCCGAAGGGTAAGAAGCTCAACCGTTACGCTCTCTCGATACTCGGAGGATTCGGCATAGCTCTCGGAGTCCGTCTCGCACTCGCGTGTGACTGTGCGGGATTCCTCACCGCGATCTCGACACAGGCGAACCTCGTCGGCATCGTCTACGCTATAGGAATGTTCCCCGGAATGTACGCCGGCTTCAAGGTCAAGAGAATGCTGATGTGAAAAGGTACAGAATAGATGTCAGACAAGAGTATCGTAACGGCGGTCGTGGGGACTGTCTTAGTCCTCGTAGTCGCTCTCGCGGGTCTGAGCGTGACGGGCGCGTTTAATAGCAACGTGAAGACAGCCGCCGAGGCAAAGCCGGCTCCGGGTTTCACGCTTGAGTCGGTCGAGGGCGAGACGGTCTCGCTCTCCGACTACGAGGGCGATGTCGTCGTGATCGATCTGATGACTACGACATGTCTGACATGTGCCGAGATGACACCCACGTGGAAGGAAATGATGGAGAGATACCCCGGCGATGACGTCCATTTCGTCGCCATATCACCCGAGAGCAAGAAGACACTCAGAAACTGGAAGCAGAAACACGACATAGAGATGACCTACCTCTCGGATACGAGCTCGGAGGTCTTTCTGCGCAAGTACCAGACGCATTCGCCTCCGGGGATAGTCATAGTCGACGGAGAGGGCAGGATAAGGTACAAGAAGTACGGAAGCTTCGTCTCGGCTAACGAGATGAGTTCCCAGATAGACAGGATACTCGAAGAACAAGACGGACAGTCTGGGCAGTAGGACAAGAACAAGACGTATATCCGTAGAGTAGATACTCTTTTTCACGTTATGTTAGAGACGGCATATGAGCCCCTGATCCATATGCAGCCGCCCCGGATAGAGGGCACTCCGCTTGACTCTGCGATACACACAGTTACTCTCATACTCTCGGCAGGTATCTTTGTAGTATCCGCACTCGCATACTACAAGAGACGCAACAGACGTTTTCTCTTCATATTCGCGGGCTTCGGTCTGTTTTTCATGAAAGAAGTATCCTTCATGTTCGGAGTCATCATAAATTTCCCTTATAAAACCACGGTCGGAGTCACACATATACTCAATCTATTCGTCCTAGTCCTCTTCTTCTTTGGTCTCCTTAGATGAGGACTTAATTTATGTACCATTATTACAATTTGAATAAGTCATGGAAATTCTTAAATATAGATAGAGGCAACCAAAAGTAGGTATGGTGGACAGACGCCATCTTATTATAGGAGCAGTAGTAGGTCTAGTGATGCTCGCCGGCTGTACAGGCGGCGGTGGTGGGGGTAGCGGGGGAGCAGAAGCATCGGGAGGGGGCGGCTCGGGCGAGGTAGCCACGAGCAATGAGCTTATATCGATAGGCTCGAACCCTGTGACCGTCGGAGCAGGACGTTCGACGTCAGTTGAGGTCACTGCAAAAGAAAGCGCGCCGGGAGACGTCACCATAGAGACAGCGAGCGTCCCGTCGGGGATGTCTGCGAGTCTCGGAAGCAACACGGTTTCGCCGGGTAGCTCGACACAGCTCAAGATAACTGAGAAGTCGGGACAAGCAATGCAGCAGTACAAGATGGATCTGAAGGCGTCGTCGGGCGACACCTCGTCGACTCTTCAGGTCACCGTAGAGACTGCGCCCCCGACGTGCTGATCTGAGAGCCAGATATAAGATACTCTCACGTCTCTTTTTATATACTGATGAAAACTAAGAAACTCTTAGTCGCCGTAGCCGTCTTAGCCGTGGCTCTTGCGGGCTGTATGGGTAACACACAGCCGAGCGGAGACAGAACGTCGTCCTCCGAACTACAGTCTAACGCGACGGTCGACGACGCTCTGAGACTCCTCAACGAGTCTGTCTCTAATGTCGAAGACGCGCCCGTTCTCTTTGTATTCGGGAAGGATGTCTCAGTCGATGAGCTTGAAGAAGACATGATCCAGGCGCGTGATAAGGCACAGAGAGCGCGTGAGATAGCCGAGACACTCGAAGATGGGGGGAAGATAGAGACTGAAAAGGCAAGCCGTCTGAAGGCGACTGCAGATGTCATCATCGGTGTCGCAGAGGGTGACATAGCCCACGCCAGAGCACACAAGTATCTTGAAAACGCGAGGAGTCACTTGAGACAGGCGTCGACGAACAACATCAAGCCACTCAACAGAGCTCTCGAAGACGTCGAGACAGCGAGACAGAAGCTCAACAAGTCGCAGTCCATCTACGCCGAGACGAATGCGAGTCTGGCACAGTTGGACGATCCCACGGTAAATATAACCCCCGTGCGTAACCACCTCATCTACCAACACGAGGAACATATGCCGTTCATGAGACCTCTTGGGAACGGTTGGGTGTCGTACGTCGAGGGTCTCAGATCCCTTTACACGGGTCTCGGGACAGTATCCGTCTACCTCGAAGACGGAAGACTTCCGGAGGAGAGATGGAGAGACGCGTCCGAGAGTTTTGAGGCAGCTAAAGAGAATTTCAACCAGTCTCTGAGAAGTTTCGACGAGTACATGGAGATCAAGCCCGCCAGGGGAAAAGGATCGATACAGAGGGGCCAGGCGGAGGCGTTTATATCGAGTCTCAGAACCTTACGCCAGACCGCAACAGAGTTCCGACGTGCCGCCGACGCGGGTGCTGAGGGCAACACTAACCTCGCCGACAAGAGGATACAGGAAGCGCGACGCCTCTTAGGCGAGGTCTCAGGCTGAGAGATTTTTTGTCGGACAGAATAGATTTTTATCTAAATTTGAGGGCAAGACCCCTTCCTTAAGGAGCGAACGAAACACCGTGGAGTGAGCGAGTAGGGAGGGGATACGCCCGACAAACCCAAAGCCCACAAGATATAAATACTATTCTAACAAATAATGTAATAGAATGGTTCAGACGCTCCAGCAAAACCTTCGTGGGCTATCCGCCGACGAGTACGAGGTACTACGGAGCATGAGCCATCTCTCGAAAAACCTCTACAATAAAACGCTCTACGAAGTCCGACAGTACTACTTCGACAACGGCGAGTACCTCAACTACTACGATGCCTACGACCAGTTGAAGACCAACTGGAACTACGAGGTGCTCCCAAGTCAAGTCGCTCAACAGACGATGAAACAAGTCGATAGAGGGTTCAAGTCCTTCTTCAAGCTCGTAGAGAAGCAACGAGAAAACAAGTACGACGCCGACGTAAGTCCTCCATCGTACCTGCCGAAAGATGGATTCTACACGCTGGAGTTCCCGTCGCAATCGTTCCAAGTCAAAGACGACCATATTCGCCTCGGTATCCCGTACTCGTACCGCGACGAGTTCGATTGTGACCTGACAGAAATCAAAATTCCGTTCACGTACGAAGACGTGCAAGAAGCGAACGTCAAACGTGTACAAATCCTACCACGAGCTGATGCACAGTACTTCGAGTACCGTGTCTTGTACGAGCAAGACGTAGAGGAAATCGAGACGGTCGAAGGGTCGTGGCTCGGTATCGACCTTGGAGTGGACAATCTGGCGACGTGTGTTGACCATCGAGGTCGTTCATTCATCGTGGATGGACGACACCTCAAATCTCAAAATCGATGGTTCAACAAGCGCATCGCCCACTACCAGTCCATCAAGGACAAGCAAGGTATCGACGGCACGACCCAACGCATTGAAAAACTGCACCAGCAGCGCCGGTACGCCATCAACGACTACCTCAACAAAGCCGTTCGACTCATCACTGATTACTGCATCGAACACCATATCGACACAGTGTACGTTGGTGATGGGAAGGGCTGGAAGCAAAATGTGAATCTCGGCGATAAGACGAATCAGAACTTCGTCCAGATTCCATTCGATAAGCTCAAGCAGAAACTCAAGCACAAGCTCGAAGCTCGTGGTATTACGTTCGAGTTAGTGCCTGAATCCCACACGTCAAAATGCTCGTTCTACGACGAGGAACCTGTTGAACATCACGAGGAGTACGTTGGTGAGCGAGTTACGCGAGGCTTGTTCGAGGCGTCGGATGGTACTCGATACAATGCTGATGTAAACGGTGCAGTGAACATGGCTCGAAAAGCCACAGGTAAGCCCAATTCAGAACTTTTCAGTTCTGAGGAGGGTGTAGAGCGGGCTGTGGACGCCCCACAGCGAATAAGCCTCTCCGACTTGGAACAGAGTTGGACTCTGAAGGAAACTTCGCTGGAAGCCCCGCCCTTAACGAGCGAGCCCACCAGGGCAAGCGAGTAGGGCGGGGTGGTTCACGTCTTCTATTCTGTCTTAGTTGTATGTCGGACAGAACTCAGCGAACGCGCAGATGGTTTCTGAAAGCCACTTCTGTCGGAATAGCGGGTATAGCGGGATGCATGGGTGGCGGTGGGGATGGAGATGGGACGAACGACTCACAGCCTCAGAACCAGACTGACACGAACCAGAACGAGACACAGCCTGTCGAGAATGTGACTGACACGGATCAGAATGAAACAGAGACACAGACACAGGAGGCGGAGAACGAGTCTGAGACCGACGACGCGGCTCAGGAGGCTCCCGCCGTCGAGGACAGATGGCTGTCGTTCCAGAAGAACTCTTCTAACTCGGGATACAACCCCGCGACACAGATACCTCCTAAGTTCCCCGAGAGAGACTGGTCGTTCTCGATAGGTAGTGAGGTCACCGGCACTCCCGTAGTCGACGACTCGGTACTCTACATAGGAGGCACAGACGGAACGGTCTATGCCTACAACGCCACGATAGGAAACCAGAGATGGAGCGTCAGCCTCGGCGACGAGATAAGAGCCTCTCCCGCAGTCAGCCAAGACGGCTCGACGGTCT
>JAXIOF010000048.1:11133-58806 GCA_034190545.1 Candidatus Afararchaeum irisae
CTCGGCGACGAGATAAGAGCCTCTCCCGCAGTCAGCCAAGACGGCTCGACGGTCTATGCCGGAACAGTCGGAGGCGACCTCTACGCCATCGACAGTTCCAACGGCACTCCTGAGTGGGAGTTCTCGACACGTGACGAGATACATACAGCACCCGCTGTCTACGACGGAACAGTCTACATAGGGAGCACCGACGGACGTGTCTACGCCGTCGACGCCGAGTCGGGTGAGGAAGCCTGGAACAGCAACCAGCAGTACGCAGTCCGCGTCTCGCCCGCGGTCGACGAGTCGGGTGTCTACACCGCAAGCGACATCGGTCAGGTAATTTCGTTCACTATGGACGGAAGTATGAGATGGGGTAAGAGCTACGAGATAGAGGCAGCACCTACTCTCGGAGACGACAGCCTGTATGTCGGAAGTACCGACGGTAGCCTCTACTCCCTGTCGAAGAACGACGGCTCCGAGAACTGGAGCTTTGAGACGGGGGACAAGATTCTTACTTCACCCGCCTTAGCCGAGGGGGTCGTCTACTTCGGGAGCCTCGACGGAAGCCTCTACGCAGTTGACGCCGAGTCGGGAGAAGAGGTCTGGAGCTTCTCCGCGGGGAGTGAGATAAGATCCTCGCCTGCTGTTACGGCTGAGACCGTCTGTTTCGGAAGCTCCAACGGAAATATATATGCGGTGTCGAGAGACGACGCGTCGGAGGTCTGGAGTCTCAAGACACGTTACGGCACGAGGTCGTCGCCCGCTGTGGTAGGAGAAAGAGTCTTTCTCGGAAACCAGAACGGCAATCTCTTCTCTATAACCGGCAGCTTCTAGAGCTCACAGCCTATGTCTCTGTACATCCAGTGGGTCATTATATAGACACCTATCACCATTCCGACGGTTCCGACGACTGCGTTCATCGTAAGCTGAGCGAGACCCGAGTACATGTTGGCTATGTTACAGCCGGGTATCATCCTCGAACCTATGCCCATACCCAGACCACCCACGACGGCGTTCGGGACGCGTTTCATCTTAGGCATCCTTATGTCGAACTCGCCGCTCCAGAGCGAGGCTAAGAAAGCTCCGAAGACGAGTGAGGCGACTAGGAGCATCGGTGGTGCTATAGCACCCGGGACTACGGCGTTAGACGGACCCATCGAGAGATTTTTCTGGTAGAACGCCGCTATGTATCCGAAAGGTCCTGTGAACGAGACATTCTGGAGGTCGACTACCGGGTTGAGTATGAGTGCTAGCCAGCCGACCTCGGGTCCTGTCATCGCTATGTACGCACCCGAGTAGCCGTCTATCGTGTTCATGTAGGCGAACCACGGTATGCTCACGAATCCGATTCCGATTCCCGCCGTCTTGGCACTCCACGGGTCTTTCATCCTCTGTGCGAAGCTCTTGTCGGAGTCGAAGAAGCCAGAGACGTACGACTTAGTTCCCTGACTGAAACTGTTCCATCCCGCGGCGAAGACTCCCATGTTAGCCTGTGCCGACTCAGCACCCGAGATGCCCGCTCCCGAGTCGGCGACTTTTCTTCCGACTAAGACGACGTAAGCCACGACGATCGCTCCGGCTCCTATCACTCCCATGACTATCGGCGGAAGTCCCATCTCGAAGAGTGAGAATCCCTCCGCGAACGTGAGTGATGACTTGATAGGCGAGAGAGTCGGGAACAGAACGCTGTAAACTATGTATCCGACACCCATGAAGACGAGTGTTATCCAGAACTGGACGTATCCCTCTCCTGCACGGTAGAGTGTTCCGCTCGCACATCCCCCGGCATATGTCATCGAGACGCCGAAGATTATGCCTCCTATGATGCCGAAGAGCGATATCGACGAAGTCCACCAGTTCGCGCCTCCCATAACCGTGGCGACACCTGCCCAGAGGAGCATAGTGACGCCTATCGCCGAGACGACTCCCTTGGTGACACGTGAGTCCTTGAAGGCGATGAAGTCTCTCAGGGCGTGTACGAAACAGAACCTCCCCTTCTGCATGAACACCCCGATAGCTGTTCCGACGACTACCGAAAGTACGAGTCCCCCTAATCCTATTGCCATTTTTTCCTGTGTTATAAGATGAATAAGCTGGGTTGTCTGTGAACTGTACGTCAGAGCCTATCTACGCCATCGTGACGTAGAGGTGGAACGTGCCGTCGTTGTCCCAGTACTTGACATCGCCGTCGTCACCGACTACTTCGGGAACGTTCTCGACCGAGTCGACGTGGTCGGTTACCTCGACGAATGTCTCTCCCGGCGACAGCTTCTTCATAGCCTTCTTCGCCTCAAGCTGGGGATACGGACATACCTCTCCTGTTACGTCTATCTCCATGTCTGCGTCTATCTCGTCTGCCTCATCCTTGGTAATCTCTGTCGGAGACATACTGTACTCTTACCGAGAACTGTACATAAAACTTTCTTCGACGTATTAGCTACGACATTTGTCAAGTAAAATTCGAAAATGTGGGTAAATTACACGTAAATTTGGGGCATATGCCCGAAAGACTTTAAGTTAGTGCCTTTCGGAGTTACTGTAGGAGCGGTGACGTAAGAAGCTAACGGAAAGTATGCACACGAGACGTAGATTCCTCGGCTTGGTCGGGGGAACAGCTCTGACAGCTTCGGTGGCTGGATGTACAGGAGGATCGGAAGCCGAGATAGAGCCCGAGACGGTGTCTCTGACGGCGTCGGACGGTGTTGGTATAGAGGCTACCTACTACGCTTCCGACGAAGAGACTCCGCCGGCTGTCGTACTTGCTCACCAGCTCGGCGGCGACAGGAGTCAGTGGGGAGACTTCCCGAGACTCCTCGCTCACGAAGGCTTCAGCGTAGTCTCTGTCGACCTGAGAGGACACGGCGAGAGCGAGGGTGACTGGCAGAGCTTCGAGGAGGCTGACTTCAGAGGCATGGTCAACGACGTCGCGGCGGCGGAGTCTTATCTCTTCGAGAGGGGAGCCGACGACTCCCGAACCGGAATGGCGGGTGCTAGCATAGGTGCCAACACGGTTCTCGACTACGTCTCTGAGGGCGACCCCGACGCACTCCTCCTCCTGTCACCCGCGAAGTCGTACAGGGGGATAGATGTCGTTGAGGAGGCTGAGACATACGACAAGCCGGCACTCGTGGGATACTTCTCGGAGGACAGATCCGAAGCCGCGAGAAACGAGGCGGGAAGCATCGGCGAGTCTCTGGGAGCGAAGGTCGAGGAGTACGAAGGAGAGGGACACGGCGTCGACGCACTTGACATAGAGGGAAAGCCTCAGGAGTACGTCGACTGGCTCTCGTCGAACTTGAGCTTAGACGACTAAGACCACCACGGCGGTGAGTATCACGACTCCGAGTATGTCACAGACGTTGGTCACAACGGGTATTACGACGTCGTCGGGGTCGACACCCGTGACGTAAGCGAGGTATGTCGCCACGAGACTCACCACTACTACAACCGACGCGAGTACGGTTCCGCTCACCACAGAGACCGTGAGGACTGTTGCGAGGCTCAGACTTCCGCCTATGACTGTTATGCTCAGACCGTACGTAGAGAAGCCGAGGAGAACGAAGACAGTCAGGGCTAGCCCGAAGACAGCGACTATGTTCGACGCCACAGCCGGATCACGTGGGTCGAGCCTCATGGTTCCGAGATGGAGACTTGTCGAGAGACGTGACGACAGCATAGAGCCGAGGTTTCCCCCCATGCCTATCATGACGGGAACTAAGACGAGTAGCGAAGGGTTCTGTAGGTAAGACCTCCGGAGACCTTTGAGTATCACCCCCGAGCCCATTTCGAGAGCCGACAGGACGACGAGGAGCGGAAAAGTAGAGCCCACTAGCCTTCGGACGTCCCACGACGAGGACACCGACATCAGAGTAAGCCCCCATCTACTACGAGAACTCCAACATAGAGGTAGACGACTCCAAATACGTCTCCCGAGGTCGTGACTATAGGACCTATGAGGAGGTCGGGATCGAGACCGCGTCTGTATCCCGCGAAGAGTACGACCAGGAGGAAAAACGTGAGTGTGACTGCACTCAGAACCGCAGCCACGACGGATATACCTATCAGACTCGGAAGCGGAGCGGGCTGTCTTCCGAGGAGAGGCAGGAGTAGCCACGACGCGAGTCCTATCAGAACAGAGATCGATACTCCGTTTACGACCGAAGCCGTGACGGCGTTCGCGAGTCTCTCGTCGTACTCGAACCTCGGCTCTACGAGACCCTGGTGTAGACCCGTCGAGATCCGAGCCCCGAGCGAGCCGTATACGTTGCCTCTCGTAGCGAGCATTGCGGGAACCATCACGAGAAGACCCGGCACCGACTCCATCGCCGACCTCATTGCGTTTCCGCCGAGAAATACACCCGCGAATAGACCCCCGACGAGGCTGACTAAGAGAACAGGAACCGCGTCTCTGTAGATCTCCGCGCTCCTCTCTAAGACGGTTCCGCGCGTCTGATCCATACAGTTCTATCCATGTGGCTCGACTTAACTCCTGTCACGTAACGTCAGCCTCGTCAGTATCCTACCTTCCGAAGATCCACCATTTGATACGTCTCGGAAGCGAAGCCTCACGGTACTCCTTCTGTTTCTTGAGGTACGCCTTTATCTTCCGCCTGTCCTCCCTGTCCTGTATCAGCTTCGACTTCTCGTACTCGAGACGTGCGACAGTCGATTCGAGACCCTCTATGCGTTCCTCGGCTTTCTCCTCCAGATCCTCAAGAGCCTCTCTGTACCTCTCCTCCTTCTTCTCGATCTTCGCCTCGTGTGACTTGAGCTTCGTGTAGAGCTGTTTCCTGTCCCTCTTGACCGACTTGAGCCTGTCTCTAAGCTCCTCGACCTCCTCCGACCGGCTACGTCTCTCTTCCTCTACCGTCTCTGTCAGCTCTTCGAGCCTCGACTCAGCCTCCCTCTTCTCACGTCTGAGCCTCTCGTTTTCGTCTTCGAGTTCTTCTATCCTCTCTTTGAGCCTCTCTCTCTCGTCCTCGTGCCTACTTATCTCTTCCTCGTACTCCTGTCTGAGATCGTGCAGGTCGGTCAGCTTAGACAAGCCGTCTCTGAGGCCCTCGTCTCTCAGGTCTACCTCGAGGAACTCCTCGGAGTCTCTCTCAGTATCAGTATCGGGGTTAGACTCAGACGGGTCGTGTCTCGGGAGTTCACCCCCCTCCTCCGATCCCGAGTCGTCGGTCTCCTTCTGAGTAGAACGTACGGACGGCTCATCCATCTTACTTCAGAGTTGACTTCTAACCTCATATACCCTGTGTCAGACGTCCGTCTTACTGTCTGTGACAAGACATACCAAAGATTTACCTCATAGACGACTAACCGTGTATTAATGCGCGGCATAGAGTACGAGCCACGTAACGTCAAGGAGATACTCACGGAGATGAAGGACACCTCCGAGCTCATGGTCGACCTCGCCTACTCCGCTGTCCTCTTCAAGAACCGTGAGATAGCGCAGGAGGTTCTCGAACTCGAAGAGAGGATGAACGTCCTCCAGTACCACGCACGTATCGCTCTGATGCTCGCCGCGCGAAGCTCCGACGACGCAGAGAAGCTAGTCGGAATCTTTCAGATAGTCGGAGCCGCCGAGAAGATATCGAACGCCGCCGAGGACATAGCCGAGGTTCTCCTCAGGGAGATGGGTCTTCCTGAGTCGCTGAGGGGTGCTCTCCCCGAGGCTAAGGAGTCGGTGATGCGTGTGACTGTCGAGGAAGACTCCGAGATCGCGGGTAAGTCACTCGGGGAGACTGACCTCGAAACACAGACAGGGGCTCATGTCTTCGCCATAAAACGTGACAACGACTGGATATTCGCGCCACAGAAGGAGACACGTGTCCTCAAGAACGACGTCGTCTTCTGTGAGGGACCCGAGGAGGGTCTGAGGGACGTCCATCTCAAGGCGACTCGTGAGGAGAAGAGCTACGAGGGTGCCGTCGCGAGCGCGATAGAGGATCTCGACAGGGCGGTCAAGGCGATAATAGCGATGAAGAACAAGGCGGAGCTGTCGGTGGGTCTCGCCTACAGTGCTATACTTTTCGAGAACGAGAGGCTAGCGAGCCAGGTTCAGGTATTGGAGTCGGAGACTGACGAACTCATGCAGAACTTAGAGGACTGGGTTCTCGAGTCAGCGTGTCAGGTCGAGAATCCCTCGGATCTGAGAGGACTCATACATCTCGCTATCTCGTCGGAGGTCATCTCGGACGCCGCACTTGAGATGGCTGACGTAACTATGCGTGACATGGATCCCCATCCCGTCTTCGCCGAGGCTGTTATGGAGAGCAACGAGATAATAGCCCAGGTCGGGGTCGAGGAAGGGAGTAAGCTCGACTCAGAGACATTACGGAGTCTCAACCTCGAGACTGAGACGGGCATGCACGTCATGGCTGTGAGACGAGATGAAGGCTGGATATACAACCCCTACGCTGAGACACGTCTCGAAGCCGACGACACAGTGATAGCGAGAGGCACGCGTTCGGGCAAGAAACGTCTCAAGAAGATGGCGCGGTCTAGAAGCTGACTCACTCCGTCTTTGTCTCCGTCTCCTTCATACCGAGTCTCAGCCAGTTGGCGAGTGTGAGGCTTATAGTCACGAAGCCCGTGAGCGCGACTGCCGAGACTACTGACAGAGCCGCGTAAAGATATAGGGGATATGTGTTGTTCCCGGCGTTGAGAGTCCGGGCGTAGAAGAAGAAGCCCCCTACGACTACACCTAACACGCCGCCGACTACGGCGTTTCTCCTGACTCCCAGCCTCTCGAGGAACTCCCTTCTCATACCGTCAGAGTACGCTGTCTCGTCACTTTAAGCTGTCGGAAACTACTATGTCCCCGGAGGTGGGAGTATAAACCAAGACAAGACCATGTCGGATCTACACAGACGTGCCTCGAACGCCCTCCGGAGAACCGACTCGACTGTAGCGACCGCTGAGTCGTGTACCGACGGAAGGGTGGCGTACCTACTGACGAGGACGCCCGGAGCGAGCGACTACTTCGAGACCGCATTCGTGACCTATACCTACGACTCGAAGACGAGACATCTCGGGATAGACCGGGAGACACTCGACCGACACGGTGCTGTGAGCGAAGAGGTCGCAGCCGAGATGGCGAAGGCGGCGCGCGACAGAGCCGTGACGACGTGGGGTGTCTCGACCACGGGCTACGCGGGACCTACGGGCGGCGACGACGAAGATCCCGTAGGAACGGCTTACGTAGCTGTCTCGTACGCCGGAGACTGGGGGTCGGAGGAGTCTTATACTGTCGTCGAAAGGATCGAGTGTGACGGAGACAGGGACGAGAACCGCGACTGTATAGCCCGGAAGGCGGTCGAGCTACTCAGTTATGAGATAGACGACTAGCTCTTCTCTGACTCCGCCATCTCAAGTATAACGTCGGTGTCGAGGTTCTGCCTAACGAGACGTGCCGCCTCGTCGTACGGGTTGGAGACATCGAGGTCTTTCTCGGCTCCTCCTAGGGACTTGACGAAGAACTCCCTGAAGCCGTCGTTAGAGAAGAGACCGTGTAGGTAGGTTCCGAGGACTCTGTGGGTGACGAAGCCGTCGTCTCCGAAAGCCGTCTCGACCTCGACCTCGACCTCGTCGTCGTCACCGAGAGCCTCCGTCTCCCCCATATGTATCTCATACCCCTCTACGGTGTCCTCAAAGCCCGAGAGAATCCCCTCCTCTCCTGATCTTAGCTCCACCTGACGCGTCGTCTTCTCGTCGTCGGAGTCGAACCGCGTTCTGACGGGTAAGAGATCGAGACCCTCTATCTCTTGTCTCTCATCGGCGACCGACTCCGCGCCCTCATCTATAATCGACTCGCCGAGCATCTGGTAGCCCCCACAGATCCCGACTACGACGCCGCCGTACGATCTTATCTCGTCGAAGAGGTCGGTGTCTCTCAGACTCACGAGGTCGTCGGCTGTGTTCTTAGTCCCCGGTATCACGACGGCGTCGGGATCATCTAACGAAGAGTCGAGGTCGATGTACCTCAGACTCACGCGGGGGTCGGCTTCGAGCGGCTCGAAGTCGGTGAAGTTCGAGATATGCGGGAGACGTACGACGCCGACCTCTACACTTGCGTCTTCGGAGCCTCCTCCTGATCTGTCGTCTATCGACAGCGAGTCCTCCGAGGGCAGGTCGAGGTCGGTGTGGGGAAGGACGCCTAAGACGGGGACTCCGGTGAGGTCTTCGAGGTCTTCGAGACCCGGCTCCAGAACGTCGAGCGAGCCTCTGAACTTGTTGATTATGATACCCTCTAAGTTCTCACGTATGTCGTCGGGAAGTAGCTCAACTGTGCCGTAGACGCTCGCGAAGACGCCGCCTCTCTCTATGTCGGCGACGAGAAGTACAGACGAGTCGGTGAATCTTGCTGTCTCTATGTTAGACAGGTCGCGGTCGTGTAGATTTATCTCGGCGGCTCCTCCCGCGCCCTCGGCGACTACGACGTCGTTCTCGTCTGCGAGTCTCTCGTACGCCTCTCTTGCGTGGCGTCTCATCTCGTCGAACTCGTCGTAGTACTCGGTCGTCTCCCTGTCGCCGTGTACGTCTCCGAGGAGTATCACCTGTGAGACGCCGTCGCCCTTCGGCTTTAGGAGGACGGGGTTCATCTCGACGGATGGCTCCTTCCGCGCCGCCCACGCCTGTACCGCCTGTGAGATTCCCATCTCACCTCCTTCGGAGGTCACCCACGAGTTGTTGCTCATGTTCTGCGCCTTGAAGGGCGCGACTTCGTAGCCCTCGTCTGACAGAAAACGGCATAGCGCGGTCACTACGGTACTCTTTCCGGCGTGGGAGGAGGTTCCGAGTACGAGCATGGTCAGTGTTTGGGTTTGAGACGTCTCACTAAGACCGACGCGAGGAGACCCACTAAGACGAGAGCCGCGACTGCGAGGGGTGTCCCGGGTCTGATGAGGCTCTCCGACTCGCCGTTTACGACGGGATCAGTCACTCTTTCGAGACCCGCGGGCGTCTTCGAGGGTGGCTCCTTTATCTGTGCGTTGTACTTGGCTATCAGCTTTGCCTGTTCGTAGACCTCGAACTTCATCCTCTCGTCTTCGAGCGAGTTCTGGCTAAACAGGTAGAGGCTCACTGGGAGTGTCGAGTCTATTCCTTTTCTCTGTGCGTCGAGTATCTCAGCTCTTGCCTCACGTTTCGAGGTCTTGTACTCACGTGTGATATTGGGGTTGACGTCGAACGACTGGAGACGAGCCGAGAGGACTCCGAACGCCGACAGCGAGTCGATCATCGAGCCGTAGTAGTAGCCCTTCTCGTAGTTGGTGCGTGCGGTAGTCAGGCTGTTGGGTCTGAAGTTATCCGGGAGGTCAAACATCACCTGGAAGTAGTCCCAGACTCTCTCGGTTCTGTCGAGATGTGACTTCGCGACCGTCTTTATACGCGGGTAGTCGCGTGTCTCCGACTCGGGCTGCTGTGTCACGTTGACCCAGTAACGTGCGGTTCTCGCCCTCTCGTACGCGAAGCCGAGCCTGTTTGCTGCGACATCGACCTCCGTGGAGTCGAGACTACCGACGCCTTCGAGACGTGCCTCAGCCTTCGTTATACGTGACTCCGAAGCCTGCAGTCCCGTTAGTGCGGTCGTCTCTCTCCGTGACTCCAGGTACTCCTTGCTCGTGTCTATCTCGTTCCTTACTTCCTGCTTGACTGCATCGAGCCCCTCGTTCTCTATCTTCCTCTCGAATATCGCCGACCTCATCGTTATCATCGACTGGAAGAAGGCACTCGTGCTCGAGTAGTAAGACTCGTTGTCGAAGTAGCTCTCCCCTCTCTCGATCTCGTTCTCAGCCTGAGTCGTGTTTATGCCTCTCTCGCGCGACTCTTCGAGGAGGGCGTACGAAGAGTTTCTGAGATTCGAGGCGAGACCTCTCATACGTCTCGTGAACGACTCCGACCTCACAGACGCGTTCATATTCACTTTGTTCTTATCACTTGACACCTTCTTACCTGTGACTACCTCGACTGCTTCTGCGACAGAGCCGACTTCTACTACTTCGATGCCTCTCTGGTTACCGATCTTAGTCAGGTTGGTCTTCTCGGTGATTCTCGATCCTCGCGGGCCTCTCTCTATATCCTTTATCCTCGTCTGCCCCGTCGGAACTACGAGCCTGTCGTATCCCTCCGACGCCGAGACGTTGAGTTTACTCTCGACTCCTCCTACAGGACCTATGCTACCGTCGGGATTGACCATTCCCGTAATTACTGTGTCGTCAGTCTCCCAGCCCTCTATCTCGGCTACGGTCTCGACAGCCATAGCCGCGCCCGCGCTCGGTCCGTCGATCTTCTCGGAGTTGATCTCGACTCTGTATACGAAGTCGTACTTCGACATGTCTATGTCTGTCATGTCGCTCGCGACGAACGCCGCGAGGTACGCACTCCCTCTCAGAGTGTCGCCTATCTCGGTTCCGTCGGTTCCCTCGACCGTGACCTCTCCGGTTCCTTCACTTATGACCACGTCGACCTCGGCGACACTACCCTGGTCTCCGTCTTTCGTCACAGCAGGGACGTGTATCGTAGCCGAAACCGGCTCGACACATACAACGAGTAAGAACAACAGAGACAGAGCTTTCCTCGTCGTAGGACTCAGACTCAAATGCATGTGCTTAGCCGAGATTCGTCTTCTTACACGATAAAACCTCCCGTATAAGAATCAAAACAAAGCTCTTATAGCACAAACAGTCCAAGACATAGATAGAGGGACCGTAGGGTAGCTTGGTTATCCTCGGCCGCTGGGGGCGGTCGGACTTGAGTTCGAATCTCAACGGTCCCAGTTCACCAGTCCCAGTTTTACTGATAGATGTCCCAAACATAGATATGGACGAGAACACGGGCATGGGCAGACCAGCCGTCAAGTACGTCTTGTCATTGTTGTTCTCACTGTTAACAGCCAGCCTTGTCGGGGTTACTCTCTTCGAGGAGAGTCCCGATCCCGGGAGTCCACAGAGGTTAGTCTTAGTCATAGTATTCTTCACTGTATTCACAGTTCTGTTTGCGTGGGACTCGGGGTATCTAGGACAGTGAACTCCCTCATCTCAGATACTCGACTACGAGTGCTGCGACGTATCCGACGCCGAATCCCAAGGTGCCGAAAACGACCGCGGCTACGCTAAACACAAATAGACTCTCCGGGTCGAGAAGAAACGCTGTCTTTTCTGCCAGACTCCGGCTAGAAAGTCCGAAGAAAGCCCAGTCAGCGTTGAAACCGAAATATGACCCGAAGACGGCGATCCAAGAGACGAGTAATGGCTGTTTCCGATACCCTAGGGAGACAGACATTATCATACCAACGGCAGTTGCGTCCCCGGGAAGAAAGATAACTCCGCCTTCTACCCCAAATACGCCTATCGCATATCCCACGAACGTCCCAAGACCTACTACTATACTGGCGAGAACTCCCAGTCTTCTTTCGTGTCTGTCTCCGAGTATTAGACTATCTACTGATTCTAGGACTTTCATCGTATTACGCTAACTGGACGTATAGCTCGCCTCACAAATCCTATCAGTGTTTTTCGTACAAAAGCCACCAGACCTGTCTCGGTCTCATCGAGGACATATTTCTCCTCTTCCCTGTGTACAACGCCCGAATCCACGAGGTATTCGATGGCTTCCTTCACACGCGACTCGGTGAGTTCACACTCCTTGGACAGACTCTCGATGTCCTGTGGTCTGTCTCTGAGTTTATCCGCGATGAGATGTGAATGGCTCATCAAGAGAAACAAGTCAGTCGACGACAGGTCTTCCATCTCGTCGTGTCTGGAACCCGGACTGCTTCTGTCGTAGAAATCAGCCAAACCATCCAGCAGTATCCAGACTCCGAAAACTAACAGTACCGCAGGAAGCCATAGCTCTCCGCTGTCCCCGGAGAATGAGATATACCCCATACCTAAACTTGCCGTAACCACTCCAACCCCCACCGCGACCTTGACGTATCTCCTGTCAAATCTCGATCTATTAAGTTCGAGTGTCTGACTGAGTAGACCTGAAACGATCACGACAGCTACTGTCCCCCACGAAATATCGAAGAACACCCGGGCTACTACGACAACTCCAACTGCTGAGAGAAGAGTAAGAGGACTGACCTCCTCACGCAGTTCAGAGTCCTTCCTCAGCATATAGAAGAGATTATTCTTATTTCATTAAGGACTTGTGGTATTTAAAAGAATGATCCCACATAGATAACAAGAAGTCCTTTGTATAGTCAAACTGTCCTTGGTGTATGGCTCCTCCTGTGTTCGAACAGGCTTCCCTCTTCATCTCGGGAGTTCTCGTACTGATGGCTCCGCTCAGTGTACTACTCGCGCCTACGAAATACAGTCAACATCAGATAACCGACACAGTTGTCCTCTACCACCTCTATCTCTTCGGCTGTGTCTGTGTCTCGATAATCGGAACCGCAAGTCTGGTCTGGATACTCATACGAGGGCTTCCAACTATCTGGGTGTTTCCCGCACTACTAACCGTACCTCTCCCTGTCAATATACTTCAGTGGAGACTCGAAAATAAAATGGGGTACACGGGATGGCTGGATCTTCCCTAGAAGCCATCGTTCCGTAGTACTCTCAGCCAGACGTAGTTGCCGAGATGGACGGCTACGAACGCGCCGGTGCTTGCCACGAGCCGAGACACAGACAGAAGACTTACTCCCGCGACGTATACACCCGTGAACTCGGCTCCTGCGACTACAGATGCCCCGACTGTCCAGGCTACAGCCTTCGTGTCTGACGAGTACCTGACCCAGTATTCTGAGTAGGCTCTCGGTACCGAGTTAGCGAGAGTAAGGAGTAGTAGAAAGCTCCCCTCGAAACCGAAAGCCGTGTTGAACCAGTAGGCTCCGACGAGACCCACGAGTACCGCGGTAATCAGGACAGCGTTGTCCTGGCTCCTCAGACGTCCCGGAAGAGACATACCGACTCTCGGCTGTCGGGGTACTAAGCATTTCTGGAGTCGGGGTACTCTGACGGATTTATGTAAGACGGCGTCGAACCGTCTTATGTGAGAACGCGTCAGAAGGGATTTCTACTCGCTGGGACACTGGCTCTCAGCCTCGTGCCTCTCGCCGGTGTCGTTGTCTTAGGCTGGTCGACCGAGAAGGTTCTCTTTCTCTACTGGGCAGAGGCGGTCGTCTCGTCGGTGACTGCCTCGGCTAAAGCCCTCTTCGCGGAGCGCGCCTCAGAGGAGATCGATGTTGGAAGCCGTCTCCCTCTCGAAGAGCTACGTCACAAACGCGGCGGCTTGAGCCTACGGAGTCTCCCGAGTCTCTACGTCAGAAACATACCTATCAGTCTCAGTATACTCGGGATCTCGACTTCGCTCCTCGTGCTCTTCGGTCTCTTTCTCGGTCTCCAAGTCTCGGTGAGTCTCTCCGAAGTTCTGACTCTCGGCGTGGCTGTCTCAGTTCTCAGCTACGTCTTCTCACAGGCGGCTGAGTTCGAGACAGAGTACATACGACGACGTGAGTACGAAGACGTCTCGGCGCGCAGGATCGCCGCTGTTCCCGCGAGACGTGTGCTTCTCCTCATACTCGTCTTGCCGTTCGCGGGCGGATTAGAGTCCGAGTCGGGCAGACTCATTCTACTGACTGCCGTGGTCGGAGCCAACCTCGTCAACGACTCCTACTCGTTCTACGTCGACTACATAGGAGAGCCACGAGACAGCAGGATACTCAGAAAGCTCCTCGGCGCGACACAAGACATCCAGCCGCCCGAGGAGAAGCTGAGATCACAGATCGACGACTCGGTTCTCGAAGCCGAGCCCGAGGTAAGCGTCACAACTCACACACGTGCGGTACTTCTTAGCTCGGTCGCAAATGTCGCAGTCGGACTCATGAGCCGTCTGGGATACTTAGCCGTAGCCGGGATCGTACTCGGTGGACTCGCCTTCGGATGGTTGGGCGTCGGGATCAGTCTCTCGGTAGTAGCTCTGATAGCCCTCACAAAGGTCGGAAGCCATTACCTCGTACACGGAGGTGTCGAGTACCAGATACGCCGAGACCACCTCGTAGCCTACGACAGACTCGTGGACGAGATACAGTGGGCTGTCGAGACCGGGTCAGTCGATGACGAATGCGTCTCAGCCGTGAACCGTATCTCTGACAGAGTCCTCGGAACACTGACAGTCGGTGTCTCCGAAGTCGAGTCCGACGGCTCGGACGGTCAGATAGGACCTCTCAGAGACCCCGACGTAGTAGACAGTCTGGGTCTGGATGTGGATGACCTGAGCCGTCCCGAGGCTGACCGACGTGTCTTAGCCGTCTCGTTTGCTCTGAGCGCGTGTTTCCTCGCGGTTCCTGTCGCACTTTTTTTCACCGACGCAGTCACAACTGGAGAGGCAATCGCTGTGACCGTCGCTCTGGGTCCCTTCTTCGTACTTACAGTTGGACTCTTAGTCGTCAACGGACTCCTGAGGCTGTAGTCATCCATGGGTTAGTTATCTGATCCGAACCTAAAGAGTAAGTCTCAACAGCCCTGAGACAAAGACGATGGCTCTCGGTCTCGAACCTCTCGTCGTGGTCGCCGTGGTACTCGCAGCACTCGGCGTCTTCGGGAGCTTTCTGCCTCTCATACCCGGCGCGATCCTGTCGCTTTCGGGCGTATACATCTACTGGTTCTCGACCGGCTACTCCGATCCCGGATTAGCCGTACTGGCTCTACTCACGTCTGTCGGACTCGTAGTCATAGCCGTAGACTGGTTCGGAGGGATGTTCGCGGCGAAGGTGGGAGGAGCATCCACTAAGCTGGCTGCCGTCGCGGGTGTAGCTGGTGTCGTGGGACTTCTAACCCTTGGACCTGCCGGGGTACTTCTCGGATCAGTCGGAACTGTGTTCGTGGTCGAGTACCGGCGTAGCGGCGACCATCGACGGAGTCTCCGAACCGCCGCCTACACC
Organism: Candidatus Afararchaeum irisae; assembly: GCA_034190545.1. Lineage (NCBI taxonomy): Archaea > Methanobacteriati > Methanobacteriota > Halobacteria > Halorutilales > Halorutilaceae > Afararchaeum (SeqCode) > Afararchaeum irisae (SeqCode). The sequence continues at coordinate 26,006 of JAXIOF010000048.1, forward strand.
ACAGTCGGACTCTTAGCGACGAACGCCGTACAAGCAGTTCTCACCTTCACCATACTCGCCGGACTCGTGGTCGTTATACTCGTCTGACCTACGGCGGTTTACTCGTCGTCTTCGAGGCTGTCTGCGATACGTTCGATAGCCTTACGTGTCTGCATCATCTCGTTACGTAGCTCCTCGACCTCCTTCGCGAGTCCTCTGACCTCCATCGCCGTACGGTCGTCGTCTCCTCCGCCACGTCCTCTTCCTCCCATCATTCCTCCGCCCATGCCTCCCATCGCACCGAGCATCTGAGCCATCGCGTCTTCTCCTCCCATCATCTCCTCAAGCTTCTCCTCTCTCGACTTCTCGTCGTCGGAGTCGGCTTCGTCTGAGTTTGAGTCTCTTCCTGACATACCAAAAAGTCGGGAGTCCAGCGGGTTAAAGCTTGTACTTCTCGTACCCGCGTGTGTCGAGGTAGTTATGCGCGAGAGTGATCGAGTCGTCGGCGTGGAGACTCTTAGATCCCAGACTCACACGTCTGTCCCGAACCTCCTCGACGAGACGTGACTCGCCGTCTGTGAGGTCATGGTGATCCGAGAGGACGAAACACAGATTACGCTCCCTTCCGTCCTCGATGTCTGTCTCTATCTGTGTCACGGGCTCGCCGTCCTCGTGTAGCTCTACTACGTCGACGCTCGTTTCCGAGTCTGTGTCTGTGTCTATCCCGCTCAGGACGTCGTCGAATCCCTTCCGTGACACGTATATTCCCGGCGTCGACTCCGCCTCGACCATTCCGACTACGTCGTCTTTCTTCTTGAGAGCCTTCCGTATGAGGGACGCCGTGCTCCTCTCGTCGGGGTTGAGATGTCTGAGTTCGTCGCCCTCGAACCTCAGAGTCACCTCGTCGCTCAGGACGAGGTAGAGACGCGTGTCGTCACGCAACGAGTGGGAGAGTACGAACGACGAGGTTACGCATCTGCACAGGAGGTCGAGTCTCCCCTGAGTTAACGAGTCGAGAGAGAAGTCGGGCTCCGTCGGAGCGTCGTGTCCGAGAACCACGAACTGTCTCGGCTTCGTCGAGTGTATCATTTTATGTCATGTCACGTTATGTCACGAGTCGGAGACGCCCGCGTCGTCGAAGGTCGCCATCTCCCTCAGCGTCGTACACGCGCTCTCGAAGACGTTGAAGGCGAGACACGCTCCCGTTCCCTCGCCGAGACGCAGGTCGAGGTCGAAGAGAGGATCGACTCCGAGACAGTCGAACTGAACCTCGTGTCCCGACTCGACCGACGAGTGTGATCCCAAGAGGTAGTCGGTGACGTCGGGCTCTATCTCGGCAGCGACGAGACACGCCGCGCCGGTTATGAATCCGTCGACTACGACGGGTATACGGCGTGACGCGGCTTCTAGTGCGACTCCCGCGAGACCTCCCATCTCGTAGCCTCCGAGCTCTGCTAAGACATCTATCGCGTCTTCGGGATCGGCTCTCTCGACGGCTGTCTCGACCACGTCTGTCTTCTTCCGGAGTGAGTCGTCGTCGACCCCCGTGCCTCTTCCGACGACCTCCTCGGCTGTAGCGTCGGCAACGTAGGCGGTCACAGCCGATGACGGCGTCGTGTTTCCTATTCCCATGTCACCGAGACCGATCACGTCGGCGTCCGGGGCGTGTTCACGGACTACCTCACGTCCGGCTTCGACCGCCTCGACCGCCTCGCTCCGTGTCATAGCGGGCTCCTCTGCTATGTTCGATGTACCGTAGTCGACCTTCTTGTCTACGAGGTCGGGCGACTCTATCTCCTCGGCGACCCCCATGTCGACTACGACGTTTCTGGCGTCGGCGACGTCGGCGAGGGAGTTGACCGCGGCACCGTCTTCGAGGAAGTTATAGACCATCTGTGCGGTGACCTCGGGGGGATACGCGCTCACGTCCTCCTCTACCACTCCGTGGTCTCCCGCCATGGTTACGACCGCCTTCTGATCGAGCCTCGGCGTCGGATTCGCCTTCATACCTGCTATCCTCACCGAGAGGTCTTCGAGGTCTCCGAGGCTTCCCTCGGGCTTCGTGAGACGTGACTGACGCTGTCTCGCTTTCTCCACCGCGTCGTCGTCGAGCGGCGGAATGTTAACTTCGATCTCTGTCTCCGCGTGTGTCTCTAAGCCGGAGTCAGAGTTAGCGTCAGACATCCATACCACCGACGTGTAATCTGTACTCGCCTCTCAGACCGTCCTCGTCGTCGTACTCCATCGGCTCCTCGACCGCGGCGAACCTACGGCTCTCGGAGTCTACGTCGACAGCAGTGACGACCCCCTCGGTGTGGAGATGGTCTATGACGGGGTTCGACTCCGCCTGTGTGTCGTAGATCTTGACACCGTGGACGTCGGGGTCACGCGTCCTGAGGTTCTGAGCCGAGGCGACTCCTAAGACGCCGCTGTCATACGATATTCTCTGTGAGAAGCCGCCGAGGTCGTCTTCCCATAGCTCTTCGCCGTCGGACGAGTAGGCTATCAGGCTGTTCTCACGCGGATGTAGTGAGTCGGGCTTCCTCGTCTCCTCGGCGTAGGTGTTTCCGGTGACAAAGACTACAGCGTCGTCGGAAGCGTGGACGTGGTTGGGATAGGCGTATACGGTGTCTCCGTCGACGTCTCTCTTCGCCGAGATCTCGCGTCGCCAGACCTCGCCTCCCGCCCCACTCAGAAGATAGCCCGAGTAGTCGCCGTGGCTCGCCACTCCGATTTCGTCGCCGGAGAACGAGACGTCACCCACGCGTCTGTTTCCCTGTGTGCCGGGATCCCACGTCATACTCAGGTCGCCCGTCTCGGTGTCGAGTACGACTAAGCCGTTGTCGTGGCTCTCTCCCGCCCTGTTGAACCCTACGGCGAGCCTCTCACCGTCTTCCCTCAGGCTCGCGTTTATCGGAGAGGCGTCGTTCTCGTATCTCCAGAGTACTTCCCCAGCGTCGTCGAAGGCGTAGACACAGCACGACCAGCTTCTCGACTCTCCGCGGTCGTACCGCCGTGAGACGGCGTATACGGTGTCGTCAGCCACGACGTCGACGACGTAGGGGTAGTAGAGCTGGTGATCCTTCGTCGCCTCGCCTACGTCGTGTGACGTCTCGTAGCTCCATCCTGTCTCTCCGTTCTCCTTGTCGAGAGACCTCACGACGCCTCCCTCGGCGCGTTCTCCGACTATCAGTCTGCCGCCCCTCTCGTCTAAGCTCACGACGTTTCCTCTTCCCTCGACCGACCAGAGACGTTCGCCGTCGACGATGTCGTACGCCGAGACAGTGCCGTCCGCCTCCCCGACGTAGACGGCGTCGTCACCTACGAGGACACTAGATCTCTGACGCAGGTCTCGTGTACGTACGCCCTCGGCGTCTCCGAGGCTTATACTTATACTCTGAACCCCGGTGCTCATTCTTCCACCTCGGGTGCGACCGTCTCTCCGTCTCTCACGACCCTGAGGGCGTCGGGTGGACATGCCTCTGCCGCCGAGACTGCGTCGTCGATCAGGTCGTCGTCGAACTCTCCTCTCATTACTCCGTCTTCTATCTCGGCGTCCTTGACTCCGACCTTCTCGCCCTTGACGTCCTCGTAGAGATGGACGTCGTCACGGACGAGACACGCGAATATCCCGTCGCAGTTCTTACGGTCGAGCTCTATCTCGTACTCGGTCATCAGTAGTCGTACTTCTGGTGGTAGCCACGCGGTGTCACCATCTTGTCGTTCCAGACGTACGTCTCGTCGTTTCCGACTATAAGTGTCGTCGTCATCGTGATGAGATCGGTCTCGCCCCAGTCGTCGAGCTCTCCGAGGGGGACGACCTTCGAGACCTCGTCCTCACGTCCCGCGTCTCTGACTATTCCCACGGGAGTGTCGTCGGGACGGTGGTGCTGGAGTATCTCGACCGCCTTCTCGAAGTTGTCACGTCTCTTACGGCTCCACGGGTTGTATATGACTATCGTGAACTCCTCTCTCGCTGCCGAGTGGAGACGTGACTCTATCTCGGGCATCGGCGTGAGGTAGTCGGAGAGACTGACCGTCACGGTGTCGTTGACGAACGGCGCGCCGAGACGCGCGCCACACGACTGTGCTGCGGGGATTCCGGCGACCACGTCGAAGTCGACCGCCTCGGGTGTCGCGCCCTTCGACTCTAAAAGCTCCATTGAGAGGCTTCCGAGTGCGTAGACGTTGGGGTCTCCGCTTCCGATTATCGCAGTGTCGTTTCCGTCTAAGACGCGGTCGACAGCCTCCTCGGTTCTTGAGACTTCGCCACACATCGGCGTCGAGAATATCTCGGTTCCCTCCTTCACCTTCTCGGGAAGGAGATCGACGTAGGTCTCGTATCCGACTATGTGGTCGGCTTCGTCGAGTGCCTCGATAGCCTTCTGTGTCATTTCCTCGACGCTACCCGGACCGAGTCCGACGACAGTGAAGCTTCCGAACTCCGACTCGTCTCCTGCGGTTACGTCTGTGCTCCTCCATCTCTCGCCGGGCTCCCATGTCGAGTCGGACGTGTCAAGGTCGTCGTCCGACGTGTTGGCGGTACAGCCACCCGACGAACTCCTGCTGTCTGTCTCCGTCGATCCGCCGCATTTCGATTCTGTGTCTGTGCTCGTCTCAGTCGTACTGTTGGAGTCTGTGCTCATTTTGATCACCTGTATGTTATTAGATATTAGAAGTCCTCTATGTCTCTTCCGCCTCTCGGCGTAACTAGGTAGTCCCTGTCGTCGGCTTCCCAGACCTCGGTCTTCGAGTTGCCGACGAGGACAGAGACACCCATTCCGGATATCTCGTCGGAGTACTCCTTCATCTCTCCGACGTTCGTTACTCTATATACTTCGCCGTCGTCGTTCCTCCCGTGTTCCTCACGTCCGGCGTCGTGGACGATCCCGACGGGAACCTCGTCGTCGAGTTCTTCCTGTAGGATATCTGCCGCCTCGTCGTACCCCGTCCAGCAGTTGTAGAGGAGTATCACGAAGTCGGACCTCGCGGCGTTCCTGAGACGGTCTTCTATGACGTCCCAGTCGCGCCATTTGTCCGACAGGCTCACCGTCGCGAAGTCTCCCGACAGCGGTGCTCCGAGGTCGGCGGAGACACTCATCCCCGCGGTGACGCCCTCGACTATCTCGACGTCGACGTCGGTCGTGTCGGCGTGCTCTAGAACCTTGAAGACGAGATCCGACTTGCCGTAGGTGTTGGGATCGCCCCCGCTGACGTGTGCGACGTCCTGCCCCTCTCGGACACGTGCTATCGCCTCGTAGGCGAGTTCGACCTGTCTTCCCATCGACGACTTGACGAGAAGCTGACCGTCACCCTCGTCTCCCGTGTCGATGTAGTCGGCGTATCCGCTGTCGAGCGTGGTTATGAAGGCGTCTATGCCCTCGTCCTCGACCTTCTCCTCAGCCTCCGAGAGTGTAGCACCCTCGACGTAGAGAGCACCTCCGGGGGTAGTCGTGACCTCTAAACGCCCTTCTTCTCCCGTGTCCTCGTCTATCGGGAAGGGGTCTTCGTCAGCGAGTTCCTCTATCCTCTCGTCGTCTGTGATCTTGTTCCCGATCACGTCGTCGAGACGGAGGAACTTCTGGTAGAGCGACGAAGCCACTACGACCTCCGAGTCGCGTATCACGTCACGCGCCTCCTGTGTCATCTTGTCGGGGACTCCGGGTCCTATTCCTACGATGTATAATGTTCCTTCACTCATTCTTATTCAGCTACTGCCACAGTTACCGCCTTGTGGTAGGCGTTCTTTTCGAGTACGAGTTGCCTCTGTCTGCTTCCAGCGAGAGCCGACGACTCGGCGACCCCAGGCCAGCCCACGAGATCCTCGGCACGTGAGTCGCTGGGTCCGACGTGGCTCTGAAGAGTCTCCTTGTCGAATGTCACGACACCGACGTCGAGCTGGCGCGCGGCTTCGAGTATGCCCTCCTCGTCCTCCTTCTTCGTCGCGGTGGCTATGAACTCGATGTCCTCGACATCTCTTCCGATCTCTCCGAGAGCCGTCTCTACGGCGTCCTTGACGTCGTCTGTCTCGACGTCGCTGACCGCACCAACTCCGACGACTACTCCTTCGTTCTCATCCTTGTTTCTCTTGAGAACTGTGACGTCGTCGCCCACGAGAACCGCACGTGGACCTTCGAGACGTTCCACGGCGTCGAGTTCGTCGTTGAGGACGGCGAGGTTAGTCTTCACAGTCGAGTCTCCGTTGACTACGTGGGCGTCGAGTGCCTTAGCCTTCGACTCGACCGACTGCTTCCCCGCGACCTCGCTCGCTGTCGTCATCGTCGGGACAGCACCCAGCTTTTCGAGATCCTTAGCGACCTGGTTCGCGCCGTGGTGTCCTCCCGTGATGGGTATCGCCCACGTAAGCTCCTCGTCTGTGACGACTATACCGGGGTCGTCCCATTTTGACTCAAGCAGAGGAGCGATCTTTCTGACCGCGATTCCACTCGCCATCAGACCTATGAAGGCGTCGTAGTCCCTCCAGTTCTCCTCGAAGACATCCGAGTGGTACTCTACGACGTCGACCGTCTCGTACTCCGACTCTATCCCCTGCTTTACGTCTTCGGCTGTCTCCATCTTCCTCTCGAACGAGATAATAGCGACGTCCTTTGCGACCTCTCCCTCGGAGTCGGGATCAGAACTCACGTCTGACCCTCCTCTTTGTCCTTCTGTTCGTAGTCGTCGCTGTCATTATCCGAAGCCCAGTCGCCGTAGAGGTACGACCTCTCGTATCCGCTTCCCTCGACAGCCTCTCCTATCATTACGAGCGCCGACGCACGGTAGCCCGCCTCCTCGACCTTGTCGCCTATGTCCTCGATAGTTCCGAGTATGACGTCCTCGTCGGGCCACGAGGCGTGGTAGACGACTGCGACGGGAGTCTCGGGGTCGTGTCCGTCGTCCAAGAGACGTTCCATAGTCTCTGAGACTGCGTGTGTACCGAGGTAGATACACGTCGTGACGTCTCCCATCTCGACGAAGTCGCTTATGTGATCCTCTTCCTCTGAGAGCGTCTTGCCCTGTGGACGAGTGAATGCGACGTGGTTGGACACCTCGTTGAGAGTAAGCTGTGTCCGGAGCGTCGCCGCGGCGGCGAAAGCCGATGTCACACCCGAGACGAAGTAGGTCGGGACTCCCTCTTCCTCCAAGGCGTCCATCTGTTCGAGTGCCGCGCCGTAGATCGAGGGGTCTCCCGAGTGGAGACGCACGACGTTCTTTCCTTCGTCGTAGGCGTCCCTCATCAGAGGCACGAGCTCTTCGAGATCCTTACCCACTGAGTTGACCTTCTCGGCGTCGTCACAGTAGAGGTTGAGTATCTCTGAGTTGACGAGTGACCCCGCGTGTACGACGAGGTCTGCGTCCTCCGTAAGCTGCTTTCCGCGAACCGTCATCAAACCCGGGTCTCCGGGTCCCGCTCCTATGAAGGGTATGCCTTCGTCTGTCTCAGTCATGCTGCCTCCGTCTCTGTCTCGGTTTCCGTCTCTGTCTTCGTCCTTTTCGTGTTCTCGTCATCATTCTGTGTCTCGAACTCCTTCGTAGCAGTATCCTTCTCGACACCCCGTCTCTCGGCGTAAGCGAGGGTGTAGTAGTCCCTCTCCTCGACTCTCTCGGGGTCTTCTGTGACTACGGTGTCCCCCTCCTCCATGTAGAGACGTCTTCCGAAGACGACGTCGTAGCCCGCGTCGTCGAGCTTCGTCGCCGTCTCGGGGGCGTCGGTGACCTTGAACAGAACCATCCGGTCGTTCTCAGTCGGCGCGTCGCCGTCGCTCGCCTCGTGGAGTCCGAGGCTAGAGCCCGCCTCTATCTCGACACCCAGAGCCGTCGCGAAAGCAGTCACGCTACTGACGCCGGGTATTATCTCGACGTCGACCTCGGGATGGAAGGCGTCGAGTGTCCTCCTGAGATGTCCGAAAGTAGAGTAGATATTGGGATCGCCGAGTGTCGCGAACGCGGCGTCTTGGTCCTCCGCAGTCGAAGCGACCTCGTCTGCGGCTTCCTTCCACGCCTCCCTGAGCTTCTCGGGGTCGCGAGTCATGGGAAAGTCGAGGTCTCCTATCTTGTCCTCCGAGACGTACTCGGTCACGACGCGTTTCGAGAGACGTCCCGGCGTGTAGACGACGTCTGCGTCTTCGAGGGCTTCCCTCCCGCCGATAGTCAGGAGGTCTTTCCTACCGGGTCCTAAGCCGACTCCGTAGACTGTCACTCGTCTCCCTCCTCGTTCGCGTTCTGGTTACCCTTACCTCCGTCACACGATCCGACTACCATGTATGTCTGTGTGTTGGGCTTGAAAGCCGTCTGTCCCACTAACTCCCTTCCCTTCGAGACCTGTATGTGGAAGCTCTCTTCGAGTATCTCTCTTTCCCTGAACTCCGATACCATCTCTGCCGCAGTTTCGAGACGTGCGGCGTTCATCACTACCTTTCTGACTCCCTTTTCCTCTAAGAGATCCAGAACAGACTCGAATCTGCGTGACCCTCCTATAAAAGCGACGTCGGGTTCGACACCGGCTATCGCGTCGGGCGCGACTCCGTGGACTACCTCGACCGAGTCGGAAAGACCAGCGTTCTCTACGTTCGCACGTGTAGACTCGACTGCCTCCTCACGTCTGTCAACTGCTGTGACATCGGCACCCCGGCGCGCTGCCTCTATCGAGACAGCACCCGTGCCGCTTCCGACGTCGAGGAAACTGTCGTCCTCCTCTAGATTGAACTTCTGGAGAAGTATACCACGTACCTCGGGCTTCGTAGGACCCGCACTCACCTCCTTGACTATCTCAACCGCCATACTTCGAACTCTCGTTCGGGGCATAAAACAATTACGTTTGTCTTAATTAAAATGGATTTGTACTTCTGCGACTGGGCGTCTCAGTACGAGTGAGGTAAGACGCAGAGATACGAGACGGAAGAAGGAAAGACTGTGTCTAAACGTAGTCAGATATTCTCTCGACGCCTTCCTTGATCCTCTCCTCGCTCGCGGCGTAAGACATACGCAGGTAGCCGTCTACTCCGAACGCACTACCGGGCGTCGTGGCTACGTGTTCCTCCTGGAGTATCTCCTCGGCGAGAGCGGCGTCGTCGTCTGTCTCGACGGGAACGAAGGCGTAGAACGCCCCCTTCGGCTCGGGCATATCGACACCTATGTCGGCGAGCGCGTCCATCAGTAGGTCACGTCTCGACTCGAAGGTGTCACGCATACTCTCGACAGGCTCGTGGGTACCGTCGAGTGCTGCGAGCCCACCCCACTGTGCGAAGTTGGTCGCACAAGAGACCGAGTGGGAATGTACCTTACCCGCCTCGTCGAGGAACTCTTCGGGGGCGGTGAAGTAGCCGAGACGCCATCCAGTCATCGCGTACGCCTTCGAGAAGCCGTTGACGGTTATCGTGCGGTTCGCCATGCCGTCCATCGCTCCGAGCGAGTGGTGTTCGGCGTCGTAGATTATCTTCTCGTATATCTCGTCGCTCACGACCCAGAAGTCGTGGTCGACGGCGAGGTCACGTATCTCCTTGAGTTCGTCCTTCGAGAAGACGGCTCCCGAGGGGTTCGACGGCGTGTTGACGATCATCAGACGCGTGTCGTCGGAGACGTGTTCGGCGAGGTCGACGCTTCCGGGAGTGAATCCCGTTTCGGGGTCGAGCTGTACCCGGTTTATCTCTCCGCCAGCCATCTTGACTATAGCCTCATATGACACCCACGCGGGGTCGAGTAGAACCGCTTCGTCGCCCTCTGAGAGAAGCGAGAATATCGACTCGAAGAGGGCGTCCTTCGCGCCCGGGGTGACGTATATCTCGTCCCTCTCGACGCTCAGTCTGTTCTCCTCTCTGAGCTTGTGGGCTATCGCCTCACGTAAGTCGGGAATGCCCTTCGTAGGCGTGTATCCCGTCTCTCCCCTGTCGAGAGCCGCCTTCGCCTCCTCACGTATGTGCTCGGGGGTCGTGAAGTCGGGCTCTCCGACGCTCAGGTCGACGACGTCGGCTCCCTCGGATTCGAGGCTACTAGCGAGATCACTTATACGTAGAGTCGCGCTCGGTTCGACGCGTCCTACCCTCTCTGAGAACTTCGCCATAGTAGGCTATCCCACGGAGCGACAAGCCTTAAGTCTAGTCTTTCGGTGTGCGGATCAGTCCTTCGCGTTCTTGTTGGCGAGCTCTTCCATACGTGCGCCGACACGTCCCGTCTCGGAGAACTCGTCGTCAGCCATCACGTTCGCCATCTCGTTTCCGAGTACGAAGATAGCCTGCTTGTGCTCGCTCTTGCTCTGGTGTATGTCCTCGGGCTTGACGTCGAGATCTGTGTAGTCGTCGAAGAACTCGTCGCCTTCCTCGGCGTCGTCGAAGTACTCGCTTATGTCTGCCATCAGCTCGTGGAGATGGATCAGATCTTCCTTGTGCATTCTTACTCTGACTTACTCTCAGAACGAATTTAAAGCTTCGCGTCCGTCGGCGTACCGTTAGATTTTTAAGTTACTCCTCCTCGTCGTGGTTCGACTCCGACTCGACGGCGAATAGGACGTAGTAGCTCAGACCGATTATGAGAGCCACGGTTGCGAAACCGACTGAGAGCATGGCGGGCTGGCTCAGAACCGAACTGACGAGTGAGAGTAACATACATGAGATACGTCGTCGGATGGATTAAGCTTACGTGTCGAGGTCGGGATCGACGCCGAGTGCCTCCGCCTGGTCGTGGTACCTGTTACGTATAGTCACCACGGAGGCGTCGGAGACATCGCTGACCTTCTCCTGTGTGACCTCCTCGCCGAGTAGCCTCGCCGCGAGGTAGACAGCCGCGCCCGCGTACGCCTTCGGCGACTTCCCGACCCCGATCCCCGCCGTCTCTTCGAGTATCTCGACAGCCCTCGACTCGACCTCAGGGCTCAGGTCGAGTTCGGAGGCTATACGTGGCACGAACTCGACGGGATCTGCGGGGGGAACTTCGAGTCCGAGCTGACGTGACAAGTACCTGTATGTCCCCGTTATCTCGTCCTTCTCGACGCGCGACACGTCGGCGATCTCGTCGAGCGAACGCGGTATACCCGCCTGACGGCACGCGGCGTAGACAGCCGCCGATGCGACTGCCTCGACTGATCTCCCGGGAAGGAGCTCGTCTTTCTGGGCACGTCTGAGTATAACGGCTGCGGACTCACGGGCTCCGTCGGGGACTCCGAGGGCACTCGACATACGGTCTATCTCGCCGAGACCGAAACGCAGAGTCCTCTCGGTACCTTCTGCCCTCGCTCTCTCGTGCCATTTCCTGAGACGTCTCATAGTCTCCCGTCTCTCCGACTTCTCGACATCGCCCCGTGAGATCTCGGTCGTTAGACCCTTCTCGTGCATCGTCTGAGTCGTCGGCGCGCCGACGCGCGACTTCTCCTCTTCCTCCTCCGACGAGTAGGCACGCCACTCCTTGCCTCTCTCGACGCGTTCCTCCTCTATCACGAGACCACAGTCGGGACAGACGGTCTCACCTCTCTCCGACTCGACAGCCTCGGCTCCACACTCGGGACAGACGAGAACATCCTCGGACTCCGTCTCCGTACCCCCGGAGCCGTCCTCGTCGTCGGTCTCAGTCTCGCCCATGGCTCTTAGTACTTCGGCGTGTGTAATATAACCCGGCTCCAACCTCCGACAGTATTATTTATTTGGGATGACGTCACTGTAATAATGGGTCTCAGACGGAAGGTCTCCGGACTAGTGTCTCCGAAGTCGTCCTTAGAGGCTAGTATAGACGAGTACGAGCCTACCCCCGACGACATGTTCGAGTTCGAGCCACGTGAGGGACACGAGGAGACACGGAGGTACTGGCTCGACGAGCCTTACTCGACAGCAGTGATAACACAGGACGGCGACGGAGTCCTCCACTACAACGCAGTCGAGCCGTCTGTCACCGACTTCGAGAGGGAGCTTCTCAACACGCTTTACTACGACCTGCGTGACGTCTTAGCAGTCAAGGAGTTCGAGGACGTCGAAGACTCCGAGGACGTTCTCAAGAAAGGTGTCGTCGAACTCATACACAGCTACGGTATTCAGGTCGAACCCGTCTCTTTCCACAGGATATTCTACTACCTCAGGAGGTCTTACATGGGGATGGGGAAGATAGAGCCTCTACTCGAAGACCCCTACGTCGAGGACATCTCGTGCCACGGCTACGGTGCTCCTATCTATCTCTACCACGGCGACTACCAGGACATAAGAACCAACGTTGAGTTCGACGAGGACGAGCTCAACTCGTTGATAATCACTCTGTCACAGAAGTCGGGTAAACATATCAGCATAGAACGTCCTATAGTCAGCGCGTCTCTCCCCGACGGCTCACGTGTCGAGCTCACACTCGGAAGGGAAGTCACACAGGAGGGATCGACCTTCACGATACGTAAGTTCTCGGAGGAGCCTTTCACCCCGACCGAACTCATAAAGTCAGGTACTTTCTCGGTCGAACAGATGGCGTACCTCTGGGTCGCGATAGAGAACAACAGATCTCTGATATTCGCGGGAGGTACAGCGAGCGGAAAGACGACGAGTCTAAACGCCGTCTCTATGTTCATACCCCCGAGGTCGAAGGTAATCTCGATAGAGGACACACCCGAGATACGTATACACCACGAGAACTGGGTGCCGAGTGTGACGCGTGAGGGGATAGGAGTCGAGAGCGAGATAGACATGTACACACTCCTCCGGTCGGCTCTGAGACAGCGTCCCGAGTACATAATCGTGGGAGAGGTACGTGGCGAGGAGGCTATGACACTCTTCCAGGCTATGTCTACGGGACACACGACCTACTCGACTCTACACGCCGACTCGATAGAGACCGCGATAAACCGCCTCGAAAACCCTCCGATAGACGTCCCTAGGTCGATGCTCGAAGCCCTCGACATACTCTCGATACAGGTTCTGACGAGGTACGAGGACGAACGTGTAAGACGTAACAACGTCTTAGCCGAGATAGCCGGGATCGACTCACGTACCGGAGACATAAACGTCAACACACTCTACGAGTGGAATCCGTCGGACGACAGCCTCGACCAGATAAGTGAGAGCGTCGTCCTCAAGGAGATACGTGACGACATGGGTCTGTCACGTGCCGAGCTCATGGGTGAGATACGGACGCGTGAGAAGATACTGCGTTACCTCGTCGAGAACGACATCACCGACTTCAGAGAGTTCACCAACCTCGTCAACAGGTACTACACTAACCCCGAGAAGGAGCTAGAGTCGATGGGTATACAGCCCGAGGGAGAGACAGTGATAGCGGGCGAGTCGGACGCCGACGAGAGCCGATAAAAACAGACATGATAGAGAGGATACCGCCGTTCAGAGTCGCTATATACTGGCTCGGCGAGTTAGCCGAGAGGATAAAGTCGAGGTATTACTCTGTCGAGGACAATCTGCGTTCGGCGAGGATGCCGCGCACTTACAGGTCTTATATGTCTCGGACTCTCCTCTACTCGGCTCTCGTCTTCCTCGGTACTCTCGGCGTCGTCTCGGCGTCTCTGTACGTCTTCTGGGACGACCTCGTCGGTGAGGGTGTTGCGGACATCGTCGTACTCGCAGTCTACTTCTCCCCCGTTGTGGCTTCCACGGCTGTGTCTTACTCCGTCTTCCGTCTCCTCATCTACCTCCCGAGGTACAGAGCCGACACAAGGGCGAGACAGATCAACCTCAGCCTGACGGGAACCGTCAGCATAATGTTCACGCTGTCTAGAGGAGGTATGTCGTTACCACGTGTCATCGACACGATCTCAGCGAGGTCGGAGTACTTCGGGACGAGTGCCGACGAGCTCAGTGTCGCTTCACACGACATGGAGTACTTCGGGATGGATGTCGTGACCGCGCTCCGCGAACTCGGTGACACGACTGCGAGCGATGAGTTCGCCGACTTCGTCAAGAACCTCGTGAGCGTCTTCACGAGCGTAGGTGACATCAGCGACTTCTTAGAGGAGAGGGTCAACGCCTACTACGACGAGGCTGAACAGGAACAGAAGGAGTTCCTGACTAAGCTGGGTCTGATTGCCGAGTTCTACGTCGTTGTCTTCGTCGCAGGACCCCTCTTCGTCATAGTCACCCTCATAGTCCTCGGCTTCGTCGGAGGCACGCCCCTTCTCGTACTCAGGGCGTTCGTCTACCTCGTACTCCCACTCGCGGGTGCGGGTCTCTTGGTCTTCCTCGACGCCTTCTTCACTAACCCCGTGACAGAAGGTGGAAAGGAGTCAGTAGAATCCGACACGGATAGGGTCGGCTTCATCGACGACATAGACCACGACAACCGAAGAGACGGCGAGACCCAGATAGAGAGTCTCAGGAGGGGAAGGAGACTCAGAAGTATCAAGACACGTCTCTCCTCGCCCCTTGAGAGCTTCAAGAGACGTCCCGTTCTCAGCCTTTACCTCGGCGTCTTCGTCGGCTTCGTCTACCTCTCGGCACGTATCTACGCCGGGGTTACGGTCGCGGGTGTCAGCTTACTCCCCGAGGTCACCGTGGCTCAGATAACAGCCGGAGACGTCAGTGTGTCTCCCGAGGCGGTGAGGTACGTAGACGACGCCTTGATAGAGGCTTCGCTGATTCCCATGTTCCTCTACGCGCTCTTCCACGAGATAAAGTCGGACTACCTCCGCCGAGTCGAGGACAAGCTTCCGGATTTCCTCGAACGTCTCGCCGACCTCAACGAAGCGGGAGCCACAGTCTCTGAGTCTCTCAGGTCTCTGTCTGAGACTGACCTGGGTGTCCTCAACCCTGAGATAGACAGGATGGAACGTGACATAAGATGGAACACAGAGGCGAACACAGCCCTGAGGAGGTTTGCGAACAGGGTTCGTTCTCCTATGGTGAGCCGTGCAGTCGTCCTAATGACGAACGCGACGAAGGCGAGCGGAAGGCTGGAGGAGGTTCTCAACATAGCCTCGCGCGAGGCGGGTCTCAGGAGACGTCTCGCACAGGAGAGGAGGAGCGAGATGTTTCTCTACACCGTTGTGATATACCTCTCGTTCGTGATATTCCTCGTGATACTCGCGATACTCGACTCGGTCTTCCTCCCAGCGATACCTCAGACGGGAATCACGGGTGCCGGCACGGGAGGCGGAGTCGCGGGTACCCAGACCTCGTTCGTACAGGAGGGATTCAGCCCCGACGAGTACCGTGTCCTCTTCTACCACGCCGGAGTGATACAGGCTCTCCTGAGTGGTCTCATAGCGGGCAAGATGGGCGAGGGACGTGTCGCGTCGGGAGTCAAACACGCCTTCATAATGGTCTCACTCGCCTATGTCACCTTCACCTTCTTCCTACATGTTGTGTAGTCACGGGAAAGGATGCGGGTCGGGGTTCGAGACGTCGACGTCGCCTCCGAGACGTCTCATGTCGAGACCGAAATGGAGTGGTTGAGCCCTCGGGACTACGACACGTACGGCGTCGAAGCCTATGCTCGTGACGTCGGGCGAGGTGATATTCGAAGCTATCACCTCGTAGCCAGCGTCTTCGACCCTCTCTCTGACTGCGTCGAGCTTATCGAGGGGCTTCTGAGGGACATCACCGCCCATACCGATCTCGTCAAGACCCAGAGCTCCGTCGGTCTCTGACACGAACCTCTCGACAGAACCGGGTCTGTCAGCCGCGTAGGCGACGTGTTCCTCGCTCGTGGATATCTCGTCGGCGTCTTCGACTTCGACGTCCGACTGCTTCACCTCGCGCCTCGACTGGACGGCTTCTTCGAGAGCCGACCTGAAAGCCTCCTCGGGGTCGAGCGACGCGCCGGCTGCGACGGCGAAACGCGGATACTCGTCGGAGGTCAGTGCGACGCCTACGACGGGAACGTCTATCTCCGCCGTAAGGTACGACGCGTGTATGTCTATTCCGGCTGACCTCACGCGTGAGACGAGTTCGGACGTCTCTGTTCCGAGATCCGTGACGTCGAACTCGATCTTCTCGGGACGTCTGTCTTCGAGCCAGGTCTTCATACACGCGTCCCTCTCTATGACCTCTAAGAGACCCGACTTTATCGCCTCCGTCTGTGTCGACCCAAGTGCGAGACCCGTCGTGATCCCGGGCGCGAACTCCGAGTCGAACGGGAAGTAGACGAACTCCGCGGGGACAGCCACGCCGTCGTCACGTGTGAGTGAGTAGCCGGGTGTCCACTCGATTACGGGAGACGAAGAGGGATCTGTGTACGGGACGTCGTCGTACTGTCCGTCGGAGAAGAGTGCGAGATCCGCGGGATCGATAGGGTCTCTACCCTCGTCCACCATCGCGTCGTAGGTCGCGTTCTCGAACTCGTCGTGTCTGTAGACCGCCGCTGAGTACCTTTCTAGCCCCTCACCCATAGCCTTCATAAGTGCCTTCTGCCAGTCGACCGATACCCCCGCGGCGACGTCTGGGGACGACGCGTCGGAGAACGGGGTGTCTGCGATCTCGACTACGTAGTACGGGACACCCGTCTCGTCGGACGGAAGCTCGGCGGCGGCTCCGAGTATGCCGGTTACGTCGTCGAGAACCGCCTCTGCCCTGTCGAGCGCGCTGTCGAGATCCGACGGTGGACTGTCTCTCGGAGCCACACCCGCTATCGGACGTCCTGTCCAGCAGTCGGGACAGAAAGGCACTCGTGCCGTAGTGTGTACCTCGAACGGCTCGTCGTCTCCGGCTCCTATGAGACAGACCCCTCCTATCGTCTCGGCTCCCGCCGTACTGAAGTAACGTCCCGTCTCAAGAGCCGCGAATCCCTCGGCGAACGACGTATACGCCTCGTCGGGAACCGTAGGAGTCGCGTGACTCCCACAGCCTCCCGCGTGGTCTTCTGAGGTATCACCACAGCCGCAGGCTTTTTCTTCTTCACCGTCTCTCAGACCCTCTATCCTGAGCCTGAGACACGTCCTACACGCCGAGGATCCCGGATGTACTAGAGGTCCTATAGCCGCCGCCGCTCCCGTCTTCTCACACACCTCTCCGCCGAACTCGACCCCGAGCGAGGGGGTACGGCTCTCGACGGATCTCTTGTTTGTCTCGTCGAGTGACTCCTCGGATATTACGAGGTCGGCTGTCTCCCGAAAGGCGTCGTCGAGGTCGGAGATCCTGACTTCGGCGTCGAGCCAGTCTAATGCCTTAGCTATCTCGTCGCCACCCACGACAGAAATCTCATGTCTCTCCTTCTCTTCTTGTGCCATACTGGGGAACTGTCGGGATCAGCCTTAACCCTGATGAAACAGCTAGCGACGACGAGAGACGAGACTGAGACTACGCCTGCCTGAGTCTTACCTTGAAGACGCTTCCCTCACGTGACCCGGTGTCTTCCCTGTCCTCGACCCAGACATCGCCGCCGTACTCGTCGACGAGTGTATCGACGAGATACAGACCTATTCCGGTTCCGCGGCTTTCGAGACCCTTCTCCTCCTTTCCGAATATACTCTCCTTGGAGTCGTCCGACACACCGGTTCCGTTGTCGGAGACAGACACAACGACTTCTCTGTCACCTCTCCTCTCGGCTGATACCTCTATCCTCGGTATCTCCTTGTTATTGTGCTGTACGGCGTTGTTGAGTAGGTTCCTGAAGATTGTCGAGAGGAGACTGTTCGCCTTCACATCGACGTCGGGAATCCCCTCGACCCTGAACTCGGCGTCGTCGTAGGTCTCTCTCTTGACCCGGGTAACGTGTTCGACTGTCTCACGGAGCGAGACAGAGCCGAGATCCGACGTCTCACCGCTCTCTATCGACTCGACGAAGTCGCGCGCTGTCTTTGTGAGGTCGACTACGTGTTTGCTGGCGTCGAGAACCCTTTCGAGGTACTCCTCGCCGTCTGAGTCGACGTACTCCCTTAGCTCGCTTCCCCAGCCGAGTATGAGATTCATGTCGTTACGTATGTCGTGACGGACTATACGGTTGAGTAGAATCAGCTCCTCGTGCTCGTTTTTTATCCTGTCCTCAGTTCTGAGAGCGTAGATACCAGCTGACAGGTCGTACGCGAAGCCCTCTAAGAGACTCCTCTCAGTCTCGGAGATACCCTGTGGCGGAAGATGAACCGTCATAGCGCCGTAGTCGTTCCCCCTGTGGCTGAGAGCCACGCCTATAGCGCCGTGTCTCTCCGCCGACTCGTCTGTGTGGTGTCTGTGCGGAGGCTGTGTGACGTCGTCGATCACGAGAACCTCGTTTTCGAGAACCTCGTCTACGTAGGCGTCGGTGTAGACGTTATGCCAGCCGTTCGCCTCCTTGTCGCCGTCCGACCCCGAAAGACGCCCCGCCGAGTATACGTCGGAGAGGTCGCCGTCGTCGTCGAGTACTGCGATAGACGTACATCCCTTCTGTCTCGACGCCAGAACCTCACACGCCCAGTTGAGGAGGTCGTCCTCTTCTTCCGCCTGTAGAACCGACCTGTCTATCATCTGAATACATTCGAGTATCTCCTCCATCTCCTTCCTCTCGGTTATGTCTCGCAGAACCACGAGAGAGGCTGACGATCCCTCGTACTTGATCTCGGTAGTCTCGACCTCGACGGGCTTACCGTCAGCCTCCGAGTCCGACATTACCTCGCCTTCGAGTTTCTCGTCGGCGTCTATCTCTTCCTCCAGACTCACGAAGTCGGTGAGTCCACCCCCTTTCACCTCGTCTCTGGCTCTCCCGAGTATCTCGGCTGCGGTGTCGTTGACGTATGTGACACTCCCTTCCTGAGTCACTACTACCCCGTCGTCGAGGCTCTCTACTATCTTTCTGAAACTTCCGTGGCTTTCCGACATATTTCTGCTTCTCCCCTCTCTTAGAGCTACCGGATCTACGTATTTTAAATCTTCCTCTCCAAAGGCGGTTTACTACGAGTAATATACAGCTTTACGACGATCTACTAAATTAATATTAAAATAATACACCTAAGTCTTATATTTACAAAATTAATATTAACTAAATTTTGTCTTGTTGGAACAGTAAACACACTGGACAAGGCTGTACGGAAATCTTGAGGTTTAATAGATTCTACGACGAATCCCGAACTGTGAATCTCACGTCTGAACCAGTAACTATCGGGGTCATAGGAGGCGGACAGCTCTGCCGTATGATCTGTGAGGCTGCGTCGCCACTCGGCTTCGAGGTCGTCTTTCTCGACCCCACTTCGGACGCGCCCGCACGATCCGTCGCGAGAGAACAGGTCGTCTCGGGGTTCGACTCGGTTGAGGGAGCTAACGAGTTGGTCGAGTCAGCCGACTACGTCACATACGACATAGAGCTCGCAGACCCCGATGCCGTCGAGGGTGCCGACGTTCCCGTGCATCCTAATCCTGACACTCTGAGACTCATACAGGACAAGTACCGTCAGAAGGAGGCTCTGTCAGAAAGAGGGGTTCCGGTTCCCGACTACACCCGAGTCGACACGGTCGACGACCTTCGACGAGCGGCTGACGGTCTGGGTCTGCCACTCATGGTCAAAGCCCGCGAGGGTGGCTACGACGGACGCGGTAACTACCTCGTCGAGTCGCCCGACGACTTCGAGGACGTTCTCGACGAACTCAGCGGCGAACTCATGGCAGAGGAGTTTATCGATTACGACCGCGAGCTCTCGGTCATCGGTGTTAAGGGGGACGGCGAGACCGACGTCTATCCGGTGACTGAGACGGTACACCGCGACGAGATACTCAGAAAGACGGTCACCCCCGCGAGAACCACCACTCAGGTAGCTGAGAAAGCCCACGAGGTCGCCCGCGAAGTCCTCGAAGCCATGGAAGGGAGAGGTGTCTACGGCATAGAGCTCTTCGAGCATGACGGCTCTGTCCTCGTAAACGAGATAGCACCACGTCCCCACAACTCGGGACACTGGACGATAGAGGGAGCCGAGACGTCACAGTTCGAACAGCACATACGTGCAGTAACCGGTCTCCCTCTCGGCTCGACTGAGCTACGTGATCCCACTGTCTCGGTCAACATACTCGGCGAGTCGGGTGACAGAGACGTCAGACTCGAAGGCGTCGACGGTCTCCTCGACTCGGGGGCACATCTCCACTGGTATGGAAAACGTACTGAGTATCCTCTCCGAAAGATGGGACACTTCACTGTCACGGGAGACGACACCGAAGAGCTACTCAGACAAGCCGAGGAGATCAAAAACAGCCTAAGTTTCGAACCATGAGCCAAGTCGAGAGAATCATAGACGAGCTTGAGGAACAGGCGGAGTCGGACGAACTCGAAGACGAGGAGACCCCCAATATAGGTATCATAATGGGGTCTGACTCCGACTTCGACGTCATGATGGGGGACGGCGACGACTCCGTGGGAGCATACGACGCTCTCAAGCGTCTCGGATTCGAGGAGGTCACCGACTACTACGAACCACCCGAGAGCCGTTACACCTTCGAGACCTACGTCGTCTCGGCTCACAGGACGCCCGAACTCATGTACGCTTACGCGAGGACTGCGGAGGATCGCGGAATAGACATCATTATAGCGGGCGCAGGCGGAAAGAGCGCTGACCTCCCCAACATGACAGCCTCGGTAGCCTACCCCGTTCCGGTGATCGGCGTTCCCGTCCAAGAGAAGTCGGTCGACAGTGTCATAGGAATGCCCACGGGAGCACCCATCGTGGCGACCGACGCGGGCAAGTCGTTCAACGCCGCCCTCTCGGCTGCCCAGTTCCTCTCGGTGACTCACGACGATCTCGCCGACCGACTAGACGAGTACCACGATGACCTCAAGGAAGGCGTCGGGGAGGTCTCTCGGGAGATGCACGAGTCGGGAACCCCCGAGTTCCGTAGGCGCGACGAGTAGTCGTCTCCGTAGATAGGGTACCGTATGACAAGATATAATATTACACCTCTTGAAGGCTAAAACAACCCATGGCGACGATAGACTCACCTTATGAGGCGGTACGTGAGAAGCCCTTGACGGCGGCAGCCGTAGGCGTAGCCCTTCTGTTTGGTCTCGACCTGATACGTAGGCTCGTCCTCGGCGGTCTCGCCTACTCGACAGTCTTGACCTACGTCTGGGAGGGATCAGTCTTAGGTCTCACAGTGGGTCTCGCGGGAGTCGGTCTCTCGATGACCTACAGCATACTCGGCTTCGCCAACTTCGCACACGGCGACTACGTAACTACGGGAGGCTTCCTCGGCTGGGGACTCACCTACGTCGTCGTCGGCTACGGTGCCCACGACTTAGGCAGGCTGATACTCGTCGGACCCGGAAGTGAGGTCTACGGTGCCCAGATAGGTGTCACGGTTCTCAACACTACTTTCGCGGTCTTTCTGGGGATACTCTTCGCCGGCGTAGCCACCGCAGGGGTCTCGGTTCTGATAGACAGGTTCGTCTACAAGCCGATGAGGGACAAAGACAGTATCTCACTCCTGATTGCGAGTGTCGGGGTCTCGTTCGCCCTCAGATACCTGATAGGATTCGTCTACTCGACCAACAACAGAGGTACGACGCCCATACCCGAGTCGTGGAAGCTCGGACTCACCGAGGGCACTGTTACAGTAACGTCACACCAGGTCGCTCTCGTAGCCGTCTCCCTCGTTCTGATGGCTCTCGTACATCTCGTACTCAGGTACAGTAAGCTCGGAAAGGCGATGAGGGCGACCTCCGACAACGAGGATCTCGCACGCATAACCGGAATTCCGACCGAGAGGGTCGTGAGATGGACATGGATACTCGGCGGAGGACTCGCGGGCGCGGCGGGGTATCTCTCGGTTCTCGAAAGCGGAAGCATAAGCTACCAGTTCGGCTGGCTCCTCATACTTCTCATATTCGCGGCTGTTATACTCGGAGGAATAGGATCGATATACGGTGCTATGGCGGGAGGTCTCGTTATAGGCGTCTCACAGCAGCTCTCACTCGTCTGGCTACCGAGCGGTGACTTCACTCTTCCGACGGCGTTCCTCATAATGATTCTACTACTCGTACTCAAGCCCGAAGGACTCTTCTCAGGGAGGTCGACAGCATGACACAGAACACGACGACAAAAGAAGTACTCGCCGAGGCTCTCGAAGACGACACCGTGAGGATAGCCGCGATGATGCTCGGAATCTACGTCGTCTACACCGCTGTAGGAGGGGTTCTGGGTCTGAGCACCAACGGAATAGCCAACACACTCAGACGAGTGACGTTCCTGACGTCCGTCTACGCTATGCTGACGCTCGCGCTCAACCTCCAGTGGGGATACGCGGGTCTCTTTAACATAGGAGTCACGGGGTTCATGGCTGTCGGTATCTACACGACGGCGATCTTCACGCGTCCGTCTGTTCCCGCCTCGGAGGAGGTTCCTCTCGGATTCGGGGTTCCCGGCTTAGGAATGCCACTCATCGTCGGGATAGTCGCCGGAATGGTGGCGTCGGCTCTCTTAGGCTTCCTAGTCGCACTCCCCGCTCTGCGTCTCCGCGCCGACTACCTCGCTATAGTCACTGTCGGACTCGCCGAGATACTCCGTCTGAGCTTCAAGTCGGACGCCTTAGGTAGCTTCACACTCCTAGGCACGAGGCTCGGAACGGGAGGAGGAAACGGCATAGCTACACCCACGAACCCGGTACGTCTGATCTTCTACAAGACAGCCGAGGGAGCCGGCGAGCCCAACGGCTTCGGAGCCTCCGTCTTCTCAGTGATGGAGTCGGTGGGAATCCAGAGCTCAGTCGTCGTCTCGTGGGCTTATGTCGTCGTACTCGCAGTCTTCGTCGGAGCGATCTACTGGCTCGCTATGCGTGTCGGATTCTCGCCTTTCGGACGTGTCCTCAAGGCGGTGAGAGAGGACGAGGACGTCGCTCGCGCGCTCGGAAAGAACACCGACGTCTTCAAGATAAAGATCTTCATGCTCGGCTGTGCCCTCATGGGTCTCGCGGGTATACTCTGGCGAGGAAGCCAGGGACGTGTCTACCCCGACGTCTTCCAGCCTGAGTTCACCTTCTACGTCTGGGTCGCACTCATAATCGGCGGCTCGTCCTCGAACACCGGAAGCGTCCTCGGAGCCGCTGTCTTCTCGGCGGGTCTCTGGGAGGGTCCACGTTACCTCAACCAGATCGTGACTAACCTATTCGAGATAGGCAGCCCGCCGTCGGCGTTCGACGACGCCGTCGCCCCTATCTTGTCACTCGACTTCGGTCCCTTCATCGCCTACTCCGTCGAGTCCCTGAGGGGCACACTCCGTCTCGTCATAATGGGAGTAGTTCTTATCTGGCTGATGCAGAGACATCCCGAGGGACTCCTCGGACACAGGAAAGAAGAGGCGTCGGCTGTCGATCTGTCGGTTAGGAAGGGAGGCGGTGACGTCGAAGGAGGTGGTGACACGTGAGCCCGAGCCCGACAGCCGCTCTCAGGGTCGAGGATCTCAGGAAGAAGTTCGGCGGCATAACAGCAGTCGACGGTGCTACCTTCGAGGTCGAAAAGGGGTCTATAACCGGCTTGATAGGTCCCAACGGCGCGGGTAAGTCGACGACCTTCAACCTCATCACGGGACAGATAAAGCCGACGAGCGGGAAAGTCTACTTCGAGGGCGAGGACGTAACCGGAGACGAGCCCCACGTCATAGCACAGAAGGGTCTCGTACGTACCTTCCAGATAGCACGCGAGCTATCCGAGATGACAGTCCTCGAAAACATGATGCTGGCTCCCCAGAGACAGAAGGGCGAGAAGCTCTGGCGGTCTGTCCTTCCGGGAGCCCGTCGCGGCGTAATCGAGGAGGAAGAAGAGATACGTGAGAGGGCATGGGAGACACTCGAACTCTTCGAGATAGACCACGTAGCCACCGAGTACGCCGGCAACCTATCGGGAGGACAGCTCAAGCTTCTAGAGATGGCGAGGTCTATGATGACAGATCCCGACACACTCCTCTTAGACGAGCCCTTCGCCGGAGTCAACCCGACTCTCGAGTCGAAGCTTCTCGAACGTATACACGATCTCAGGGAGGACGGCTACACCTTCCTCATAGTCGAACACGACATCGATCTCATAATGGAGAACTGTGACGACGTGGTATTCATGCACCAGGGAGAAGTCCTGACAGAAGGAAGCCCCGAGGAGGTAAAGTCGGACGAACGTGTCATAGAAGCCTACTTAGGAGGTGTCTGAGATGGCGTTACTCGAAGTATCCGGCTTAGAGGCGGGATACGGCAGCCTACAGATACTCGACGGCGTCGACTTAGAGGTCGAGGAAGGCGAGTACGTCACCATAGTCGGACCCAACGGAGCGGGGAAGTCGACAGCTATGAAGTCGGTCTTCGGTCTCACGACACATATGGGCGGCTCGGTCGTATTCGACGGAGACGACATAACCGGACTCGAACCCGAGAGGATAATACACGAGGGGATCGGCTATGTTCCCCAGAACGACAACGTCTTTACCTCTCTCTCAGTAATGGAGAACCTCGAGATGGGAGCCTACATACTCGACGAGGTTCCCGACGAGACAGTCGACGAGGTATTCGGCTACTTCCCCGTCTTGGAGGAGCGCAAGTCCCAGAAAGCGGGCACTATGAGCGGTGGACAGAGACAGATGCTCGCGATGGGACGTGCCCTGATGCTCGACCCCGACCTCCTCCTCTTAGACGAGCCGAGTGCGGGCTTAGCACCCGACTTAGTCGACGAGATGTTCGACAGGATAGACGAGATCAACGACTCGGGAACCTCCATACTCATGGTCGAACAGAACGCGAAGGAAGCTCTCAGAAGATGTGACCGCGGATACGTCCTCGCACAGGGTCAGAACAGATTCTCCGACGACGGCGACAAGCTCCTCGAAGACCCTGAGGTCAGAGAGGAGTTCCTCGGAGGCTAAATCTCCTTTTCACTGAGGACTCAGTGCCTGTTCGAGCTTAGCCGTGTAAGACGACTGCTGTTTCTCGAACGAGACCTTGTGGTAGACCTCTCCGCCGTACTCCTCGGTGAAGTTGTCGGAGAACTGTTCGGAAAGCTGCTGTCCGTACGAGTTGTTGACGTAGAAGGTCGAGGCGGTCGAGGCTCCCAGCCTGTCCGACGCAACACGTGCCATAGCCTGTCCCTGGAGAAGATCACTCGGCGCAGTCCTGAATATGTAGCCGTCGTCCTCTAGGAAGGACACACTCAGAGCGGTACTCGAAGGCGAACATCCCACGACTCCGTTGGGTATGAGGACGTTCTTCGAGACGGGGACGTTGATACCCGACGACGCCGCGCCGACGACGGCAGGGTATCCCGCGTTGACGAGAGCCTCCGCGCCGCTTATACCCGCCGACTGGCTCGTCTGTGTGTCCTGTACCGAGTGGTCGACTTCGAGGTCGACGTCGGAGTTATTTATCTCGTTTATCGGAAGCATAGCGGCGTCTATCATGGGGTTTCCGAGAGGTGCTAAGTCTCCCGTCTGTGGGAGGAGTATTCCGACCTGAAGAGTTCTCCCGAGACCTCCGGGCGACTCGTCAGCCGCCTCGCCGGCGGGCTCCTGACCCGTGAAGCTCACCGAGTCGACGACTTCTGTGCCTTCGTCAGCGAACTTCCAGACGTCGTATGTAGCCGATGTTGGGTCGCCCCTGTCGTCGAAGTCGACGGTACTCGACGCTCCCTCGTAGTTTATCTCCTCGCCGTTTGCCGCCGCCTCAGCTGCCTCGGCTATCTCCCCGGGTCCGTACTTCTCTCCGGGCGGGTTGGCTACGCGTCTCATCTGCATCTTGACAGCCTCCCCGTCGTTCTCACCCGCGGCGGCGTTCGCAAGCAGAAGCACAGCTGTTGCGTCGTAGGTGTTAGACGTGAAGACACTCGGTTCGGAGCCGTACTCGTCTGTGTAGAGATCCTCGAAAGCCTCCTGGTTGGGACCCGCGGCACCCGGAGCCGTACCTGTGACGTTCGACATGTCGGCTCCTACCCTCTGGGGAAGCTCTCCGTCCCTGAGTCCGTCGGGGACGATTATCTCCGCCGAACCCTCGAAGTTGGTGTAGAAGTCCTTGAATATCTGTATACCGCTCTGGGGATACCCGATTATGTTGAGTACGTCTGGACCCCCATCACCACCTCCGTCGCCGGTGTCGCCGGTGTCGTCGGTCGTCTCGTTCTGACCTCCGCCGTCTCCACCGGCGTCCTGAGTATCCTCTCCTCCGCCACCGTTACCGTTTCCTCCGCTTGTACATCCCGCGAGACCTGCTACTCCCGCGGCACCTATTCCCTTGAGGAACTTCCTCCTATCTGTGTCACGTGCCATACTTGGTACTATATCCCACACTACATATAAATAAACATCCCTCATTCGCTCCTGGTTCTCGCTGTCAGAACCGGAACCTCCGAGGTACGTATGACTGTCTCAGCAGTGCTTCCGAGGAGGAGCCTTCCTATGCCCTTTCTGCCGTGTGTCCCCCTCGCTATTAGGTCGATACCGTGTTCCCGTGAGTAATCGGTTATCTCACGTCCGGGGACTCCCATCACAACATCAGTCACGACCTCTGTCTCTTCATCTTCCTCTATCTCGCCGGCGACCTCGCGCGTGGCTCTCTCGCCCTCCTCCTCAAGTGCGGTGACCACGTCGGGTATCACTCCAGTCGAGCTTCCTATACGTATGTCTATGACATAGACGACGTGTACAGTCGAGCCGTACATACGTGCGATACCCGCGGCGTTCTCAACCGCCGCCTTCGACCCCGGACTTCCGTCTGTCGGAACGAGTATACTGTCGTAGACGTAGGACGACTCGTCTTTCCCCCGTGACGGAACAGTGAAGACGGGAACCTCGGATCTACGGACGGTCTTAGCCGCGTTACTCCCGAGAAGGAGTCTCTCGAAGCCCGTCCTCCCGTGGGTTCCCATGACTATGAGGTCGATCGCCTCGTCCTCGACGTAGTCGAGAACGACATCGTGGACTGAGCCGTAGGTGACGACTTCCACGGTCTCGACCCCTCTCTCGGACGCAGTCTCCGAGACCGACTCGACCGCTTCTCTTCCCTCCTCCTCGACTATGTCTCTCTGTCTCTCGACTGACTCGTTGCCCGCCGAGACGTACTCGTGTGTCTCGACGGCGTTGAGGACGTGTAGCTCCGAGCCGAACCTCTCAGCTATACGTACTGCGTGTCTCGCGGCTTCGTCGGCACAGTCGCTTCCGTCGGTGGGTATGAGTATCCTGTCGTACATGCTTACTTACCTCAGACTCTCCTCGAACCAGTTCGCCGCCGTCTCGGCGACTTCTTCGAGTTCACCCTCTCCCTCGAAGAGATGTCCCGCGCCTTCGACCACATGTAGCTCCTTCTCACAGCCTAGGCTCTCGTATATCTCACGGTTGAGTTCGAGTACCTGTGTGTCGGCTCCTCCGACTATCAGGAGGGTCGGCGACTCGACCTCGTCTATGACCTCCTCGGCGAGGTCGACACGTCCGCCTCTCGACACCACCGCGCCTATATCTGTCCCCAGACGCGCGGCTCCCCTGAGTGCCGAAGCCGCACCTGTGCTCGAACCGAAGTAGCCGACGTCGAGGTCTCCGGTCTCGTCTCTCTCGCCGAGCCATTCGGTGACCGAGACGAGCCTGTCGGTAAGTAGAGGTATGTCGAACCTGTTCTCTCTCTTTCTGTCCTCCTCTTCCGTCAGGAGGTCGAAGAGGAGTGTTCCGAGATCCCTCTCGCGCAGAACCTCGGCGACGTACTTGTTGCGCGGGCTCTTACGGCTGCTTCCGCTTCCGTGTGCGAATACGACGACCGACTCGGCTCCGTCAGGGAGTATTAGCTCGCCTTCGAGTTCGACACCGTCGGCTGGGATCTCCACGAGCATGGTGACTGTCTAAAGACTCAGGGGTTAAAGTTGTTTGTCACCTATATATACTTCAATCTCGAAGGTTTAGCTCGGCTATGGCATTCGACGACAGGACAGACGCCGGGAGACAGCTCGCCGAGGCTCTTGAAGAGAGAGAAATAGACGCCGACATAGTCCTCGCGATACCTCGTGGAGGTCTCCCTCTCGGACGAGAGGTCGCTGACGCGCTCGGCGTTCCTCTCGATATCGTAGTGGCGAAGAAGATGGGCGCACCCCACAACCCCGAGCTTGCGATAGGATCAGTAGCGAGCGACGGGTCTGTATGGCTCAACGAGAGCTTGATAGAGGATCTGGGTGTCGACGACGACTACATAGAAGACGAGACACAACGCGTCGCCGAGAAGGCGAGACAGAAGCTCGAAAAGTACAGGGGAGACCGTGAAGCCCCCGACCTCGAAGGCAAGACCGTCGTAATAGTCGATGACGGCGTTGCGACGGGTGCGACTGCGATACCGTGTATCAGACACGTCAAGAAGGCGGGAGCCGAGAAGACTGTTCTCGCGGTTCCGGTTGGGTCACCTGACACCGTCGAGAGACTCGGGGACGAGGCTGACAAGGTCGTCGCAGTTGAGACTCCGGCGAGTTTCAGAGCCGTGGGTCAGTTCTACTCGTCTTTCAGACAGGTCACTGACGACGAGGCAAGGGAGTACCTTGAATACTGATACTAATGTCGCTCCAAGACACCGTGGCTGCGGCACGTCAGAACTCGGCTCGGCTCACCCAGACTAATATAGACCGTCTCGTCGACGAGATAGGCGACGCTAACTACGTCCTACTCGGCGAGGCGTCACACGGCACCTCCGAGTACTACGTCTGGAGGTCGCGCATAACCGCTAAGCTCATAGACGAGAAGGGCTTCTCGTTCGTGGGGGTCGAGGGCGACTGGCCCGACTGTTACAGAATAAACCGTTACGTCAGCGGCGAGACCGACAAAGACGCATACGACGTTCTCTCGGAGTTCGAACGCTGGCCTCAGTGGATGTGGGCTAACTGGGAGGTTCACGAGTTCGTCGACTGGCTCAGGAGGTACAACGCGAAACACGACACAGACGTCGGCTTCTACGGACTCGACGTCTACAGTCTCTTCGACTCGATGGAACGCGTGGTCGAGTACCTCGAAGACGTCGACCCCGAGGCGGCGGAAGAAGCCAGGAAGGCGTACGCGTGTTTCGAGCCCTACTCCGAGAACGCTAGGGAGTACTCGCGTTCCCTCAGGATGGTTCCCGAGACGTGTGAGGACGAGGTTGTCGAGATACTCTCACATCTCGAAGAGAGACAGTCGGAGTACGTAGGTAGGAACCACGAGTCGTTCTTCGACGCCGAACAGAACGCCCTGGTAGCCAAGAAGGCGGAGGAGTACTACAGATCTCTCACGAGAGGAGGAAAGGAGTCGTGGAACGTCCGTGACAGACACATGACGGAG
This sequence comes from Candidatus Afararchaeum irisae, assembly GCA_034190545.1. NCBI lineage: Archaea > Methanobacteriati > Methanobacteriota > Halobacteria > Halorutilales > Halorutilaceae > Afararchaeum (SeqCode) > Afararchaeum irisae (SeqCode). The sequence goes on from JAXIOF010000048.1 coordinate 55,095, forward strand.
ACCGCCGAACGTCTCGTCGACTACCACTCCGAGGACGAAGACGCCAATGCCAAGGCGGTGATCTGGGCTCACAACACACACGTCGGCGACGCGAGGGCTACCGACATGCCCGACAGAGGCAGGATAAACCTCGGACAGCTTATACGTGAGAGAAACCCCGACGAAGACGTCGAGGTCGTGGGATTCGGCTCTCACCACGGCGACGTCATTGCCTCCTCAAGCTGGGGAGAGACCTGGAAGGAGATGGCTGTTCCCAAGGCGAAACAGGACAGCTACGAGGACGTCTTCTACGAGGCGGGAGGCGACTTCATACTTGACACCGACTCTCACGTCTTCGACGAGGAGAGGGGACATAGAGCGATAGGCGTAGTCTACAATCCGCGCAGGGAGGCGGGCAACTACGTCCCGACGAGCCTATCGAACCGTTACGACTACTTCGTCTTCCTGGGTGAGACCGACTCACTCAACCCCATAAGGACGGAGGAGACCGAGGAGTACGAGCCCGAGACCTATCCGTGGGGGTCTGAGGCTACATATCCTATGTAAGGTAACATATACTATATATAATTATGACGTAACCTATATAATAGGCTCCGTACAACGACTCGGTGATGCCCTCCGTAGTCGAGCCTCCGAAGTTCGAGAAGGTCGAACAGGTACATTTCGAGCCGGGATACTGGAACAACGTGTACGTCGTGGGCGATGTCCACGGCTGTTTCGACGAGATGAAGAAGCTTCTCCGGAAGTTAGACGTATCCGACGACGAACTCGTCGTCTTCGTGGGTGATCTCATAAGAAAAGGTCCCGACAGCCCGAAGGTAATCGAGACGGTCAAGTCGAACGACAACTTCGTGAGTGTCCGCGGGAACAACGAGGAGAAGGTAATAAGAGGCAAGGCGTCCGTCGACGACGAGACAGACACCGAGTACATATCTACTATGCCCGCGGTCGTGTCGTGGGGGTCTTCTGTCGCCGTACACGGTGGGATAGATCCGTCCTTGCCTCCCGAACAGCACCGTCTCAGTACGTTACAGAGTATGAGATCCGTAGACGGCGGAGGCTACGACGGCGAACTCTGGTTCGAGAACTACGACGGCGACTACCGCGTCTTCTTCGGACACACGGTTCTCAGATCTCCTGTCGAAACAGACTCGGCTGTGGGTCTCGACACGGGCTGTGTCTACGGCGGCGAGCTAACCGCTTACGACACCGGCGAGTCAAGGTTCGTGTCTGTCCCCGCCGAATCTGAGTACAGATCGAGACGCGACGACAAGGTGGTCTCTACGTCTGACATATGACTGACACGGACACGGAAACGGACACACAGAAGGAGACGGAATACAGCTGTCCAGTCGAGGGATGTGACTTCTCGTCGGACAACGTAGGCTCCGTCAAGGGTCATCTATCTCGGAAGGAGACTGACGGTCATAAAGGTCTAACAGCCAAGGCTGGAACGGGTGACACGGTCGAGGTCGTAGGGGAGCCGAGAACTGAGACAGACGAGTCCGACGAGGCTCTCAACGGATCGGACTCCGAAAACACCGAGGAAAGCCGACCGACGGAGACAAAGCCCAGCCTCGAAGACCCCGACTACTACCTCAACAGGGAGCTGAGCGAACTTGAGTTCCAGAGACGTGTCCTCCATGAAGCCGTCGACGACAGAAACCCTCTACTCGAACGCGTGAGATTCCTGTCGATATTCACGAGGAACATGGACGAGTTCTTCATGAAGAGGGTCGGTGGTCTCAAACAGCAGATAGCCGCGGGTGTGACCGAGCTAACTCCCGACGGAATGACTCCTCAAGAACAGCTAGACGCCATACTCGAACAGTCGCGTGAGATGTTCGAGAGACAGTCCGACTGTTACAGAGACTGCGTCCTCCCCGAACTCACGGAGGAGGGGGTGGAAGTACTCGATTACGACGACCTCTCCGACGCCGAGAGGAGGCGTATGAGACAGAGGTTCAAGGAAGAGATACTCCCGGTTCTGACTCCCCTGACGTTCGACCCCGCACATCCTTTCCCATTCATATCCAACCTCTCTCTTTCACTCGGTGTCCTCACGAAGGGCGAAGACGACGAGGAGCCCGTCTTCTCACGTATCAAGATACCGAAGAACAGACCCCGTTTACTCGAAGTCGAATCCGAAGGCGAGGACGAGAACCGCGACGGAGACACGAGGTTCGTCCTCATCGAGGACGTCATAGCCGACAGCCTCGACCTGATCTTCCCCTCCGTCGAGATCGTCGACTGTTCGAGCTTCCGTGTCACGCGGAACGCCGAGGTCAAACGTAACGAGGAGGTCGCCGAGGATCTCATAGAGATGATAGAGGAGGTTCTGCGGGAGAGACGTTTCGCGACAGTCGTCCGTCTCGAAGTCGAGGAGGGAACCCCCGACGCGATACTCGATGTCCTCACCCAACAGCTCGAAGTCGACGAAGACGAGGTATTCGAGCTACAGCCACCTCTCGACATGGGCGACCTCTCGAGGCTTACCGAGGTCGAAAGACCCGACCTGAGCCTCGAAGCCTGGACTCCTCAGCCACATCCGCGTCTCTTGGGCGACGGCAGCGTCTTCGACGAGATAAGGTCTAAGGACATACTACTCCACCATCCCTACCACTCCTTCGAGGGGACTGTACAGCGTTTTCTCGACGAGGCGGCTTCCGATCCCGACGTCCTAGCCATAAAGCTGGCTATCTACCGTACTGCGCCCGACTCGAAGGTCATAGAAAGCATAATACAGGCTGCGAAGAACGGAAAACAGGTCGCTGTGATGGTCGAGCTAAAGGCACGTTTCGACGAGGAGAACAACCTTAGATGGGTCGAACAGCTTGAGGAGGAGGGAATACACGTCGCGTACGGAACCCTCGGATACAAGACACATACCAAGACAGCACTCGCAGTACGTGACGAGTCCGACGGCGTAAGGATCTACTCACACGTCGCGACCGGAAACTACCACTCCGAGACTGCGAAGGGCTATACCGATCTCGGTCTCCTGACAGCCGACGAGGAGATAGGACACGACGTCATGAAGCTCTTCAACTTCTTCACGGGACATTCCCACCACGACGACTACGACGAGCTTCTCGTAGCACCCGGTAACATGCGCGAGAGGTTCTCCGATCTCATCCGTAACGAGGCAGACGTCGCGAGACGTGGAGGCGACGCACGTATAGTCGCCAAGATGAACCGGCTCGAAGACCCCGAGATAGTCAGACTCCTCTACGAGGCTTCTGTCGCAGGCGTCGAGATAGAGTTGGTCGTACGTGACATCTGCCGTCTGCGTCCGGGTATCGAGGGCGTGAGCGACAACATAGAGGTCACGAGCATAGTCGGAAGGTTCCTCGAACACTCACGTATATTCAGATTCGAGAACGACGACCCGGGCTACTACATAGGATCAGCCGACTGGATGACGAGGAACCTCGACAGCCGCGTCGAGGCTGTCACTCCTATCCACGACTCCGACCTCCAGAGCCAGCTCGACGAGATTCTGAGAATAGCCCTGAGCGACAACACGAAGTCGTGGGAGATGAAGCCCGACGGCAGCTACGTCCAGAACACACCCGACGGCGACCAAGCCGTAAACTCACAGGAGGCTCTCATGGAGAAGACGCGTCACGAAGTCGAGGAGACGAGACGCAGGATGCTTGATAGTGTTTAGTTCGAATCCTTACCGGTGAGATACGGCCAGATGTTCGGTTCG